>CAZNNK010000251.1:0-1494 GCA_964574085.1 uncultured Coleofasciculus sp. | reverse complement strand
CTGTGACCAAGATATTCAGTTGAGTTTCATCACCTGTATCTGGCGTACCGCTGAATGTACCTGTCTGGGAGTCAAAACTTAACCAAGAAGGTAGCGCTGTTCCATCTGCTAATGTGGCGCTGTAGGTTAAATTATCGCCATCAGCGTCACTAAAGTTATTGGTAATATCCAAACTGAAGGAGTCTTCTGCCTCAACCGTTTGGTCAGCGATGGGAGAAACTAAGGTGGGGTCATTGTTCACTACAGGTGCGGGAGTGATATCTAACTCAAACCCATCAGTTTTTGTACCCCCTTGTCCATCTGAAGCTGTGACCAAAATATTTAGTTGAGTTTCATCACCTGTGTCTGGTGTACCGCTGAATCTACCTGTCTGTGAGTCAAAGGTTAACCAGGAAGGCAGAGTATTTCCATCTTCTAAAGTGGCGCTGTAGGTTAAATTATCGCCATCAGCATCACTAAAGTTGTTGGTGATATCCAAACTGAAAGAGTCTTCTACCTCAACCGTTTGGTCAGCAATAGCGGTGACTAATAGCGGGTCATTATTCGTCACCTCACCGCCACCAATTAAGCCGGAATCTTCAAAGAAAGCCCCTGCTGTTACCTCAGGATTTCCCACAGTATGCGTCGGAACCGGACCCCCGTTATCCTGCAATGGACTCAATTGGGCATCGATTATTCTAATTGTGGCAGTCGCATTGTAATCGTTCCAGTTATTAGTGGCTTTCGGTGGATATTGGACATTCCCACCTTTGTCAGTTAATTCCTTATTCGTGTGTTGCTGAATCCCCCAATCATTTGTGCCATTATCGGCTGTATTCTCGTAAAAGATGGTATTCTTGACGCTAACATCGGCATTCTTGCCAGCGGATACTCCACCACCAACCCAGCTAGCGTTATTGTAAGCAATGGTCGAGTCGATAAGTTGGGTGGGACTGTACAATGTCATTCCACCACCGACACTCCCCGATGTATCTCCAGTGGTTTGATTACCGGAAAACGTGCTGTTAATAATTTGACCTGGGGCATCATAGGTCCATAAACCACCCCCCTGATGGGCAGCTGTATTATTGGCAAAAGTTGTGTCACGCACAACTAATCCTTGATTGAGTCCATTGCTGAGTTGAACAACAGCACCTCCATTCCCCTTATTTCCGCCATTGGGAAGTTCTAAAACTTCGTTATTTTCAAAGAGGCTACCTTCAATAATTACGTTGTCCTGTGTCCCTGTATAGAGATAAGCCGCACCGCCTTCTCCACGACCTTTATTCCCTGCAAAGACACTATCGATAATCTGAATTGTGCCAGAGGTTTCATCACTTCCACTACTAGCGCGGTCAGTGTAAACGGCACCGCCGTAACCTCTCAAAGATGGATTATTGTTTCCCGTATCATAAAATGCGGCGGTGGTGTCGTTATTAAGGAACGTGGAGTTCTCAATGGTTAACTTGCCTTGGAGACTATTAATTGCCCCACCGTTAATTCCTTGGTTGTTGG
>CAZNNK010000250.1:0-8336 GCA_964574085.1 uncultured Coleofasciculus sp. | reverse complement strand
TCGAATGGACGCGAGAGAACCGGAAGAGATTTCTGGGATACCTCCGAGGCGGGAGGGGATTTGGGTAAGGTTAGCAAGGGTAACGGTTGCGGGGGTAACCTTACAGCTTGAGTCTTACCCGGCGCGATCGCTGCCTCTGAGTGCGGGTGACGATTGTGTGGTTCCAAGAAGACGGTTCGCCCCAATATACCAAAGAATAAGGCAGATCCAGCAGCGGTTCCTACCAATCCTAGCCCTGCGACGCGAGATAACCAGACCCAATCAAACATGGATAAGCAAGTAAGGGTGAATGAGCATTCGACTCCACATTCTAACGTTTCGTTCCGTCGTGATGGGAAGCTGGGGAAGCAGGGGGAGCAGGGGGAGCAGGGGAAGCTGGGGGAGCTGGGGAAGCTGGGGGAGCAAAGCACAAATGATGAAGCCCAAATCTGTAGCGATTTAGACATTTATCTTTGTTTAATCCTATGCTTTTAATAAGTGAATACTGATGATTGAGGAAAAAATTTTCTGTCTAAAGCACTATTCGCCAATACCGCTCACCATATATCATTGATGGGTTAAGTTTTATATAGCGGTTTTGAGCCAACGGTCTAGGATTAGGTTCAAAGCTTTTTTGAAACACGTCTACTCATGCAAACAGGAGAAAATCTACTGATGCAGCAGCTTACAGTCAGTCAAGAGCTAGATTTCAATAGTGAAACGTACAAGGACGCCTATAGCCGCATCAACGCGATCGTGATCGAAGGGGAACAAGAAGCTCATCAGAACTACATCCAACTGGCTGAACTGCTACCCGACCAAAAGGATGAGCTAACCAGCCTAGCGAAGATGGAAAACCGCCATAAGAAGGGGTTTCAAGCCTGTGGTCGTAACTTGAGCGTTACCCCGGATATGGAGTTTGCCAAGGAGTATTTCAGCGAATTACACCAAAACTTCCAAACCGCCGCAGCCTCAGGTAATATCGTCACCTGCTTGCTGATCCAATCCCTGATTATTGAATGTTTTGCGATCGCCGCGTATAACATTTACATTCCCGTCGCTGATCCCTTTGCCCGCAAAATCACCGAAGGTGTGGTCAAAGACGAGTACACCCACCTGAATTTTGGCGAAGAGTGGCTCAAGCAGAACTTTGAAGCCTCGAAAACCGAACTCGAACAAGCCAATAAGCAAAACTTGCCCCTAGTTTGGCGGATGCTCAACCAAGTTGAGGACGATGCTGAGATCCTGGGAATGGAAAAAGATGCTCTCGTCGAAGACTTCATGATCGCCTATGGTGAAGCCTTAAGCAATATTGGCTTTACCACCCGTGACATCATGCGGATGTCCGCCTACGGATTAACAGCCGCCTAGATCAACCTAGTAATCGTCGAATGTAGAGACGCGCCATGGCGCGTCTCTACACCTCAGTCAGGGCGGGTTTAGTCACATCCGGGTGAGGCAAGAAACGATAGTAGTGAAAGTGAGCCCCTACAAACATCACGCGCCATGCCCTCAAGCAAAGCGAAGGGTCAAAACTTAAACCATCACCCCCATCTCCCCAATATTCCTGATAATATTTTTAAATGTCCTTAACAAATTCTTACCCTAATTTCCCATTTTTCCCTGATTAACAGCCTTACCAGCGAGCAGTAAATGTTTGGTCTTATCGGTCACCTCACCAGTTTGCAACACGCCCAAGCCGTCGCCAGAGATCTAGGCTACCCAGAATATGCTGACCAAGGATTAGATTTTTGGTGCAGCGCCCCTCCCCAAATCGTGGACACCATCAAGGTGACTAGCCTGACTGGGGAGACGATAGAAGGACGCTATGTGGAATCGTGTTTTTTGCCAGAGATGCTAGCTACGCGCCGGATTAAAGCCGCGATCCGTAAAGTTCTCAACGCGATGGCTCATGCCCAGAAAAATGGAATTGACACTACCGCATTAGGTGGCTTTTCGTCAATTATTTTTGAAGAATTCCACTTGTATGAGAAAAGCCAGGTTCGCAATATCAAGCTAGAGTTTGAGCGCTTTACTACAGGCAACACCCACACGGCATATATCATAAGCGCCCAAGTCGAACAAGGGGCGAAAAAGTTGGGTATTGACCTGTCAAAATCTACCGTGGCAGTTTGTGGGGCAACCGGCGATATTGGGAGTGCCGTTTGTCGTTGGCTCAATACCCGCACCGATGTTGCTGAGATTCTCTTAACCGCCCGTAACCAAGAACGATTACAAGCCTTACAAGATCAATTAGGGCGCGGCAAAATTATGGGATTGGAGGAGGCGCTACCCCAAGCGGATGTTATTGTCTGGGTGGCGAGCATGTCCAAGGGCATTGACATTGATCCGTCGGTGTTAAAGAAGCCCTGTCTGCTGATTGATGGGGGATATCCCAAGAATTTAGCCACTAAGTTACAACATCCTGACATTTATGTTCTCAATGGAGGCATTGTTGAGCATTCGTTGGATATCGACTGGAAAATTATGCAAATCGTGGAAATGAAAGATCCAGGGCGTCAGCTATTTGCCTGCTTTGCCGAGTCGATGCTCTTAGAATTTGAAAAGTGGTATACCAACTTTTCTTGGGGACGGAATCAGATTACGGTAGAAAAGATGGAAAAAATTGGACAGGTGTCAATTAAACATGGATTTAGACCTCTGCTGAACGTTTAAGGGATAAAACGACTGACCCATGACCACTGCAAACCGGATTTTTCTGCTGGACTTTGAGAAGCCCCTTTATGAATTAGAGACCCGAATTAACCAAATTCGCGAACTCGCCCAGGAAAACAATGTCGATGTCTCTGACCAAATTCGTCAGTTAGAAGCACGGGCGGTACAACTACGTCAAGAAATTTTTAGTAGTTTATCTCCAGCCCAACGGCTTCAGTTAGCTCGTCACCCCCGGCGTCCGAGTACTCTGGATTATATTCAGGCGATTAGTGATGAATGGATGGAGTTACACGGCGATCGCAGCGGCTATGATGATCCGGCATTAGTCGGTGGGATTGGGCGCTTAGGGGGACGTCCGGTGGTGATGTTAGGGCATCAAAAAGGACGGGATACGAAAGACAATGTGGCGCGGAACTTTGGTATGGCGTCGCCCGGTGGCTACCGTAAGGCGATGCGGCTGATGGAACATGCTAATCGCTTCGGGATGCCGATTTTAACCTTTATTGATACGCCGGGGGCTTGGGCAGGGGTTGAGGCGGAAAAATTAGGTCAAGGGGAAGCGATCGCCTATAATCTACGGGAAATGTTTCGCCTGGATGTGCCGATTATTTGTACGGTGATTGGTGAAGGCGGATCGGGTGGGGCTTTGGGGATTGGCGTGGGCGATCGCATTCTCATGCTCGAACAAGCGGTTTATACCGTTGCCACTCCCGAAGCCTGTGCCGCGATTCTCTGGAAAGATGCCGCCAAAGCCCCCCAAGCCGCCGCAGCGCTGCGGATAACGGCTTGGGATCTCAAAGATTTAGGCATTTTGGATCAATTAGTGCCAGAACCCTTAGGCAGCGCTCATTCTGACCCCTTAACCGCCGCCGCCACCCTTAAAGCTGCCCTCCTGCAAAACCTGGAAGACTTGTCTCGGCTGAGTCCGAAGGAACGCCGGGAGTTACGCTATCAGAAGTTTCGCCATATTGGTGTTTTTACTGAGCTACATGCCTGAAGACGGTTTGAGCGTTACAATAATTAAGGGGAATTTGGCATCCAACTTAAGCAAGAAGGATAAGGGCTGAATTATCCTTTCTATTTTGAGCCTTTTGTCAATGAAACCCAGATAGTCGTATAATCAGATTTGTAACAATTCTTCACAACCTAGCGTCAGGACGTTAATCCATCGACAAGTCAACCCTAGCTTGATCCAAGTCTCAACCTAGCCATTCGGGATTAACCGTCAGACTTTATTGTTTAGTGTCTGTGAGACCAAGAAACTCGGAGAACGTTTTTGTTGTGTTCGATATTGTCTATCGGCGGCTGTCGTTGAATCAATTACTCAGATTACAACCATTAGCCGCTTACCATAGCGGTTGGCGATCGCATGAGGTATACCATTGTCTTCCCTAGTCACCCTTCCATCGGGGATAAATGTCAGTCAAACAGAGGAAAACTGGTGTATCCAGGGTTTTTTAGTGAGAATGTAGCCGCAAGAAATGATTCGCTGTCACTTAATTCAAATGTTTGTCGGCGGACTCTTTCTTCCCGTTAGATCCTTATGAGTTAACTAAGGAATCCTTACCGCATCCAAGTTGGAACATTTTATGACATCTTCCGTTAAAAAACGTGCCTTGATTACTGGCGCAAGTAGTGGTATCGGCAAAGCGACAGCGTTAGCCTTTGCCAAAGCCGGAATTGATCTGGCATTAGTCAGCCGTTCCCAGGACAAATTAGAGGCAGTAGCCACCGCCGCCCGAAAAACTGGGGTCAATGCTCAATCCTACCTCCTGGATCTGAGTCAACTCGATCAGGTCAAAACCAAGATCGAAGCGATCGCGGCTGAATTTGCCTCCCTGGATATTTTGGTCAACAACGCGGGTATGGGCTATACCGGTACGTTAACGGAAACCCCGTTAGCGGACTGGCAACAAGTAATGAATCTCAATCTTACCAGCGTATGGCAATGCATTCTTGGTGTTTTACCCACCATGCGTCAGCAGCAACACGGCACAATTATTAACGTGGCATCCATTGCGGGTCAACAACCCTTTCCCGGTTGGGGTGCCTACAACGTCAGCAAAGCTGGGTTGATTGCCCTATCCAAAACCCTAGCGGCTGAAGAACGCGCCCATGGTATCCGGGTGGTAACGGTATGTCCGGGGGCAGTGAATACACCAATCTGGGATACAGACACCGTAAAAGCCGACCTGAATCGGTCAGCCATGTTAACCCCTGAAATCGTTGCCCAATCTATTCTACACACCGCTTTAATGCCCCAAGCGGCTGTTATCGACTCCCTAACGCTGATGCCCAGTGCCGGAACGCTCTAGAACGACACCATCCAGCTCTCCCATCCATCTTTGTCAAGATTATCAATACTACCCAATTATGACTATTGCGTCCTCCAATGGTTTGAATTGCTCTGACTCTATGACACCTGTAACTCGTAACACCTCCACCACTCAAGTTGAACCCCGTCCCGATCGCAATACCCAGAATGGTCAACAACCCCAGTTGCGCCTTCCTGGAGAAGCCTCAACCGAAGACATGATGGACGCCGTGCGGACTCTACTTTTAGGCATTGGCGAAGATCCTGAACGCGAGGGATTATTGAAAACCCCAAAACGAGTCGCGGAAGCCATGCGCTTCTTGACGGGTGGCTACAATCAGTCCCTGGAAGAATTAGTGAATGGGGCGATTTTTGATGAAGGTCACAACGAAATGGTGTTAGTGCGGGATATTAATTTCTTTAGCCTGTGTGAACACCATATACTGCCATTTATGGGACGGGCGCACGTTGCTTATATTCCCAATCAGAAAGTTGTGGGATTGAGTAAGTTAGCCCGTGTCGTAGAAATGTATGCGCGGCGGCTACAAGTTCAGGAACGCCTAACCCGCCAGATCGCCGAAGCCATTCAAACCATCTTAGAACCCCAGGGAGTGGCTGTAGTCATGGAAGCCACTCACATGTGTATGGTGATGCGGGGGGTACAGAAACCCGGTTCCTGGACAGTAACTAGCGCTATGGTGGGTGTGTTCCAAGAGGAACAGAAAACTCGTGAAGAGTTTCTCAATTTGATTCGCCATCAACCCAGTTTTATGTAGTTCAGGGTAAATGGTTTAAAGTCCCCCTTTTTAAGGGGGATTTAGGGGGATCTAAACTTGAATTGATTTGATTATCAGTCGCCGATGTCCACCTTAACCTCTCGCATGGAAGCGGTACAGTCACCTGTGATTCCCATTGTTGGGGAACTGATTCGCCGTCATCCGGGTACGATTTCCTTGGGACAGGGTGTCGTATATTACCCTCCCCCACCCGAGGCGATCGCACGGTTGCCGGAATTTCTGGCTGATCCTGATAACCACAAGTACAAGGCGGTTCAGGGAATTACACCATTATTATCTGTAATTGCCGCCAAACTACACACAGATAACCGAATTACCCTCAACCAACACAACTGCATCGTCGTCACCGCAGGCGCAAACATGGCGTTTATGAATACCATTCTTGCCATTACCACTCCCGGAGACGAGATTATTATTCAAACGCCTTACTATTTCAACCACGAAATGGCTATTACCATGGCGAGTTGTCATCCGGTACTTGTGGCAACAGATGAGAATTATCAACTGCGTCCCCAAGCGATCGCCAACGCCATCACTGAGAAAACCAAAGCAGTAGTTACGATTTCGCCGAATAATCCTACCGGGGCGGTTTACTCCCAAGCCGCGTTACAGGCGGTAAATCAACTCTGTCGGGAACGGGGAATTTATCACATTAGTGATGAAGCCTACGAGTATTTTACCTATAACGGTGTCAAGCACGTTTCCCCGGCGGCGTTTCCCCAGAGTCACTCCCATACGATTTCTCTGTATTCCCTGTCGAAAACCTATGGGTTTGCCAGTTGGCGCATCGGCTACATGGTGATTCCCCAGCATCTGCTGGCGGCGGTAAAGAAAATTCAGGATACGATTCTGATTTGTCCCCCAGTTGTCTCCCAGTATGTCGCCTTAGCCGCCTTACAGATGGGATTGAGTTATACCCAACCCCACATTCAGGCGATCGCGACGGTGCGACAGTTGGTATTAGAGGCGTTACAGCGATTGGATGGGTTGTGTGCGATCGCCCCAGCCGATGGCGCGTTTTATTTCTGGCTTAAAATAAATACTTCAATCAACCCAGTGGAGTTAGTCGAACGCTTGATTCGTGATCATCGCGTCGCCGTGTTACCCGGTACAACCTTTGGCATGGAAGAAGGCTGTTATCTACGAATTGCTTATGGGGCGCTACAAAAAGAAACAGTCGCCGAGGGTATTGAACGCTTAGTCCAAGGATTACAAGCTATTTTGTCCTGAGATCCAAACCAACCATCTCATTGGCAAACCACAAATGACCAATAAGCCATCAACCCTGAACCATCAACCCTGACCAAATAGGTATTTATTCCTCTTTTAGTCTCGAAAAAGATTTGCTAATCTTATTGAGGCTGTAAAGCAGGCTAATTTAACACATTTTAACAAAATCCGATGAAACATTACTGTGAAGCTTGGTTAAACGAATGGTGCTACGAGAACGGCTGGACAGACTTATATGTTGAGCGCAATAACTATTGGGCGTTCCCACCGGGCGCTGTAATTCCAGAACCACTACCGACGGACGCCTTGAAATGGATTAAAGCGGAAAAAGGCTGGAGTGGCGAAGAAAAGTGGTGGTCAATTGGGGCAATGTTGGTTACTGTTGTTGCCGCTATTTTGACCGTTTATTTCCAGTCGCCTATGCCTTTGGGTGTAGCCTTTGCCTTTGCTGCTGTAACAGTTGGGCTATTAGAGGTTGAACTTGAATAGATAGTTTACAATACTGTTAGTGAACCCAACCGCCAAACTCCTAAGCGGCTAAAGGTGCAACACCCATCCGGTCAATGATCGAGTGGAATAGGGAAATTTGCTCATTCAGTTCCAATAACGCGATCGCTCTCAACAAGGTTGTGGCTGAGGAAGAAAGCGGAGAAGCAATTGCCACTGGACTCACCTCACCTGTGGACATCCAATCAAATAGCTGAGTCCAAAACGCCAGTTTAGTTTTCAGCGTGAATAGTCCGTATTGGCGACTGATGGGGCTATCTGTCTCCTGTAATAAGTCCTGCATCGCCGCTAACTGTTCAGTAGCGGGCATTTGCTTGATCCGATGCAGCAATCCTTGGGTCAAAAATAGCCGTGCCGCACCCGCAGGTGTTGGCGCTAGAGAACAACCCAAGTTTTGGTACAATCCCCAAAGCAGCCCTAACTGATCCTCAACAGACAAGCGCTGGAAGTCGTTAAACGCTTGGTTAGCGGCTGGCTTGAGTTCAAGAGTTGCGGTGGGCAGTTGGTTGGTAATGAACATCATGCACAAAGTAGGGCAGCAATGAGTTAACAATTGTTCAAAGTAATTATTCTAATTGTAATAAAACTTAAACGGCAACTCTACGTCAATTGGGATTTAAACCAGGTATTACGACTTGACAAACGTTCAGAGATAGCCGTAAAACCGCTGTAGTAGCGGCATAGAGGGATGGAGAGAGCATTTCCCAGGTATCGATTTAAATTCCTGATTATTCCTATAGCCCAAATGTTAAGACGGATGGTACTGACTTAAGCTGGTTTCGTAGTAGGCACTTTAGTGCCAGAAGCGCTAAAGCGCTGACTACAAACTCTAA
>CAZNNK010000249.1:0-8360 GCA_964574085.1 uncultured Coleofasciculus sp. | reverse complement strand
CCCTTAGCAAGGGGAGGGCAGGGGTGGGGTTCACAACTCAAATGAAAACGCTATAGATGAAACAGTTAACATAGTGAAATAAATGGTAATCCTTTAGCTAAATGCCAAACAATTAAAAGGGTGGCGACTGTCCAGAAAAAAGCATTGCCTAAGGCGAGTTGACCCGCGAGATTCATGGGCAGTTTTAGCCATCCTTGGAAAATCCAGCGATCTAAGGGGAGGATGAGTAACCACATCAGAGAAATCCAAGCCGCACCCAGCCAAAAAATAACCCAGCGTCGATTACTGTTAAAATTCCTAAAGAATTGATTCGTAAAAACGGTTTCTAAATTAGTGACTTGACCGGAGTGATAGAGCCCACCTGTAGTAGCAGCCGCGTTGCGTAAATCAGGCGCGTCTCCACCCACGACAACGGCGTTAATCTTCACTCGACGGGCGGCGGCGGCTTGAATCACCTCAGCATCAACGTCGGCTTCCCCATCGGTGACTAAGAGTAATTCCCGGCAATGATCCTGAATTGGACTTAAGGCGTCTGTTCCTTCCTGAATCGCCAAATTTAAATCCGTTGTACCCGGTACAATTCGCTGAATCAGGTTAGGATTTTGCAACGCCTGGTTCAATTCAGTGCTGACCTGTTGACTATCGGTTTGAAAGGAATCGGTCAGGGGTAAAACAACTCCCGCAAAACCAAAAACCTGAATTTGATTGGGAACTCTTAACAGTTGAGCATTTTGGTCAAGATAAGACTCAACAGCGATAACTTCCTGATACATCACCGTACCCGGTTGGTTAAACTGGGAGGGTTCAGAGAAGGTGCTGCTACTTAAATCTAACGCGATCGCGACGGCTACCGATGGTCTACCGAGTCCGAGTAAGGCAAACAATACAGCCGCGACTAAACATATACCCAAACAGATTAGGGGAATTTGGAACAGGGGATACAACCAAAGACGGCGACGATAACGAAGCACCAGAAATCCTATAGAATTTTAAATCAGTATTTTATCCTGTATTATAAGGCTTCCCTGGTTTGGGCAATTCGCACAATTGGCTAGAAACGTGAAGCCGGAACGTCTCATTCTCCATTAAACAAAGGGCGACCCGCTTCCATAAATGAACATTACCAATCCACTCAATCAGATCGGGTCGCCCTCTCCTCAAATCTTTGGGTTAGAATGCATTTCTCATATTCTGGTATCTGTGTTGTTAGGGAATTCAGAATGACGATAAAATTAATATCTATTTACTGAACGGGATCAAACTGATACCGCGAACCCGTCGGACCCGCAGAACCAGGAACGGCTTTAACCAGAGGAATTTGATTAAACAGATTAAAGTCTTGTGCTGTCCCAGAAATCGGAATCCCTTGATTTAGCTGCTGGTAAACTCCGGTTCGACTAGGATTTTGACTCAATGCTGTAGCTAAAGCATCCGTGGCATCATAAGCCGTGGTAGTACGCCAGCTAATTCTACCTCGCCAAATCTGGGCGGCTTCTTGGGCAAAGGCATTGTCGGGTTGCCAACTCCAGGGAACAGCCAGTACCATTCCCGCGATCGCATCACCCCCTTCAATTAAAATAGTTGGGTTATAAAGTTCATCTCCCCCAATTAAACCTAACGGGTTTTCGGCTTGAGTGGCATTAGCTTGAGCGAGTGCGATCGCGGTATCTACTTTATTCTTACTCAATGCCAGAAATGCCATTGTTGCACCCGCTTGAGTGGCACTCTGAATTTCCCTGGCGGGGTCAAAACTGGGATTGGCGGTAATATCAACCGTTTTCACCACCTTCCCTTCTCCTTGAGATAAAGCAGCCGTAAACTGAGTGCTTAGGGCTTGGCTATAGGGACTATCGGAATTGTAGAATACCACTACTGATGCCGGAGAGGATTGTTGGGCGGCATAATTTGCCAAGGTTTCACCCACTTGTTGCAAATAGGTGGCGAGTAATTCTTGGTCTTGTTGAGTCAGAGAAATAGTTTTTAAGATAGACTGACCTGTCGCGTCAGATGTCACATTGGTACTCACGGGCGAGAGTACAGCTAACCCCGCTTTTTCATATTGGGCGATCGCTTGTCGGGTTCCTGCATCTACTCCATGTCCAATCACGCCTAAAACCGGGGGAAATTTAATTAAATCCTCTGCCAAAGAAACGGTTTTTCCCATGCCATCATCATTGACAATTATCACCTCCAGTAAGCGATTGGCTGGCGTTGGAGAGGCGTTAAATTCCGCCTGTGCTGATGCGACACCCCTCAACACTTCTTTGGCTTCATTCTCACTTGGCGTAATCGGAACTACAACCGCGATCGTCAATGGATTACCGACTTGCCTAGCTTTGGCATTATTGAAATAGAGTTTACTTTCTGGATCATTGGGGTCAGAAGTCGTCGCTTGTTGATATTGTGCGATCGCCTGATCCCAATCTTGTTGAGCAAATGCAGCCGCGCCAGCTTGTTTGGCAGATGTTGTATCCAGTAATATCTTTTCACCCTGACTCATCAGTGAAGCATTACTTGGACTGGCGGTATCACTGAGTAAAGCGGTAGAGTTCTGGGGTGAGGGTGACGTCGGTGTTGGCGTTTCATTATCGGTGACAGGTTGCGTCTGATTGTCCCTTGTCGCCAGATACCAACTCACACCACCACCCAACAGAACTAAGAGTGCGATCGCCACTAGAATCGGTAGGGAAAATCGTGGTATTTTAACACCCTTACCCGACATGACCGTTT
Organism: uncultured Coleofasciculus sp.; assembly: GCA_964574085.1. Classification (GTDB taxonomy): domain Bacteria; phylum Cyanobacteriota; class Cyanobacteriia; order Cyanobacteriales; family Coleofasciculaceae; genus Coleofasciculus. The sequence goes on along the minus strand of CAZNNK010000249.1, from coordinate 5,630 downwards.
TTTTCTGCATCGCCTCTCTGGGCAAGCCACAGATTGAGCAATCTGGACCATAATTGTCGTGGGGAGCATGGGAACCTGTACCAACATAAGACTGATCATTATTTTTCGGTTCACCATCGCAGATCCATTTCCCTTGTGAACTCACCTTGCCCACTCTCCTAGCCTTAGTCACGCTTTGTCTACTATTCTAGGATGTTTCCAATATCCAATTTTTGATAACGAGGGTTGGCTGCACAAACGATCAACCGTTACCAATAAAGGTTCAGAGTAGGATTAAAGATAATCACGTCACGGCGCGGGTGGGAAATCCTGGGCAGGTATATCTTGGTAAGGAGATGGGGGTGAAGCCTCTGGAGAGTCGTGTAGCAGGTTTGAAACGAGGCTATAACTCAGATAGGCAGGAACGGCGATCGCAATCAGTACAGCGACTAGACCCAACCCGCTTCGGGCAGTCCATGACGACCCATAATAACAACGGTAGGGATCAAAGGGTAGCTGTTGGGGATCAATGATATTCCGTAACGCAATCAGTCGCTTAAAGCGGACGCGCCGATCATCGAGTTTTTCGAGTAGAATCCAACCGGCTAGCGCTTCTTCTTCACACAATTGTTGAAACACAGCCGGTTTATGAAATAAGTCCCGGTGCGATCGCACAATTTTAAATTCCCAGCCAACCAGTTGCGGATCTACTGAAGGTTGTTCTGGATGGCTCATACGGTCAATCGTGCCGTTGGCTTGTCGCTGTTGTAATAACGCTGAGTCTTCTTTGGCATCAAAACCCGTCACAATTTCCTCTTCCTCCTCCTGATAATGATGACTCCCAATCATCTGTCGCCAGCGTAGCCATGTACTGACAACCACTGACTGCCAACCCAGATTGCCGACCAACACGCTGAAAATGGTCACTTCTAGCATTTTTTATAAGTTATGACACATAGCCTTCCACAACATAATCTGATCCAAGCTGACGCCAATTGACTTGTTCAAGCGTTAGGGCGTCTGTCATCGTTGCTAATCCCAAATCCCCAACAGGTGAGGGGGCTGTTTTGCCACCGACGATTTTCGGGGCAATAAATGCCAGTACTTTTTGGACAGTGCCATCAGCGATTGCTCTGGCTGCCAAGGTGCCGCCACATTCCCATAACACCGTTGAAAGCTGTCGGTCGTATAAATACGCCATTGCCTTGGCGGGTGTCAGAGGCGTCATCTCAATTACTTCTACTCCCTTGTTCTCTAGCTGCTGCTGTAAATCCGGATTGGCTCCAATCTCGGTCAAAACTAACGTGGGAGCATCTGCGGTTTTCCATAAATGGGCATCAATCGGCAAGTCTAGGCTACGACTCATGACCACTCGCAAGGGATTGTGGGTATTGGTATCGTGACTGGTCAGATGAGGGTTATCCAGACGCACAGTATTTCCCCCTACGATCACAGCATCACAAGCCGTCCGCAGTTGATGCACATATCGCCGTGCCTCTTGACCTGTCACCCAAGCACTGTGACCACTGGTGGTGGCAATTTTGCCGTCGAGTGTCATGGCATATTTCAACATTCCCCAGGGACGCTTGTGCAGGATGCGATGAATAAACGCTTCATTAAGCTGACGACAAGCCTCCGTTTCCACACCCACCACAACCTCAATCCCAGCCTTTCTCAGCCGCTCAATTCCACTCCCTGCCACCAGAGGATTGGGATCAACCATACCAACGACAACCTTGGCGACTCCTGCGGTAATTAAGGCTTCGGTACAGGGGGGCGTTCGTCCATAGTGATTACAAGGCTCTAAGTTGACATAAATGGTCGCTCCCTGAGACTTGTCACCCGCTTGACGGAGGGCAAAGATTTCTGCATGGGGTTGACCTGCGCCGGGATGAAATCCCTCTCCCACGATCGCTCCATCTCGGACAATGACGGCACCCACTAAAGGATTGGGGCTAGTTCGTCCGAGGGCACGGCGGGCAAGTTCAATGCACCGTTGCATCATCGTGCGATCAAATGGCGTCCAATGAGGAGACGCCGATGACACCGATTGAGCATCAGGTTGGGCGTCAACGGGAGAGTGTTCCATTGGTCTGCTATCGTTCTGGTTATTCTTGAGTTTAGAATATACTCTCCCCGGATCACGGATTCAGGACTGTATTTTCTAGCTTATCGCCGATATTCGTCGCCACAATCGCCGATGATTTGATACAAATCATCAGACTTGACCAACACGGCTTCAATCTTCTCCTTATCCTTGGCATCGAGAGTCATGGTAAATACTCTGGCATTATCGTCTATATGTTCTGATATGCCTAACCTCGCCCCAACAATTACACCGGCTACGGCTGGCTGATCGAGGATATACCGCACCGCTACGTTGGGGATACTCACATGATGGCGAGTGGCGATGTCTTGGAGTACAGTGAGCAATTCTTGAAATAAACTCCATCCGCCCCAAGCATTGATCATGTTCTTGTATTTTCTCAAGCTAGCCGTAGACAGTTCTGCCCCACCGGGTTCAGGTTTTCCTAGGTATTTCTCTGATAACAAGCCGCCGCAGACTGTGCCGTAAGTGAAAAGTTTAATGTCATGGTCTTGACAAAATGGCGCCATGTTGACTTGAGGACGGCGGTCTATCAGGGAATACTGGACTTGATTGGAGAGGATGTTGATCCCAGCGTCGATGATAATTTTTAGGTGTTCGGTATCAAAGTTGGTTAACGCCAGGTGCTTGATTTTCCCTGACCCTTGCAGTTGCGCCATCTGTTGGAGGGCGTCCAGATAGTTGCGATCGCGGTAGTCCCACCAGTGGAATTGCAGCAAGTCCAGACAATCCATTCCCATCCGTTGGCGAGAGCGATCGATATTTTTCTCCACCCATTGTCGAGTCATCCGACCTGGGCGGGGTACCCATTTGGTAAAGGCTTGGATGTTCGCTAACGCTTCCTCACCGCGAGTCGCCACCAGTTGACGCTTAAATTCGCCAATAAAATCTTCTGCCGGTCCATAATGATCGGCGAGATCCCAGGTGGTAAAGCCAGCATCTAGATAATCAAACATACTGGGAATGGCTTTTTTGGGATCAATGCGTCCATGAGCGCCAGATACTTGCCATAAGCCATTTAGGAGGCGACAGATGTTCAAATCTGGGGCTAATTGCAATCGGCTTGATTCAGGTAAAGTCATGGTAAATAGGTGGGGATAATTAAAGTTGGAGTACAAATGCCAGTTGTATGGGTCAACCTTAATTGTGGTTGATCGATGGTATCCCTCAACCAAAACCTGCTCAAGATGCCAGACCGAAAAAGACTCAATGCCCTTATCTGAGCGGGTTTTTCGGTGTGACAACTGCGGGTTGGAAATTGACCGGGATTTTAACGCCTCCATTAATTTGGAGATAGCCGCCAGTTAGGTGGTGTTAGCTTGTGGACTGGTTGAGTGCCGACACCGCCAGGATGAAGCAGGAAGTAAGTTCCAGGGATGTCCATTTGTGGGTAGCTTTGGGTAAGTCTTATGTAACGGTAATGCTTGCTTCCGAATAACGATGGCTATGATAGATAGGCGTACTATACAGCAAAATATGATAGTACAGGCTACTGTTTTATGATGCCACCGTCGCTTATTTTCCCAAAAGCAGGGGTTACCGATCAAGTTTGACTTGGATGGATGACCGTTTAGTTGAGGGGTTTCACCCCTATTTACGTTGCTGAGTTGACAAATTAATCTTGAAGAAGAGAAAAAAAAGAGCCTACGATTGGCTCTCTCGATTATCAGGGTGCATCTACATAACACAGTATAGCATTTGGGGGGTGAGGGGTGTCACCCCCTATTTAAATCAGTTGGGGCGACATTCAGACCAATAAAAAAGGAGAGCCCTAAAATTAGGCGACTCTCCCGATCATCAGGGTGCATCTACATAACACAGTATAGCACTATGGGGGTGGGGGGTGTCACCCCCTATTTTATTTTTTTGGTGAAGTTCTGTTCCAATACAACTGGCGGCGAACTCTAATTTAGATTTTTATCCCCCAGTTCCCTCAGCTTCCAGACGTGCCATGGCACGTCTCTACATGTTCCCTTTAATGGTATTTGAGCGCCTTTTTCACCAAGTCAGGAATTCGGGACGGATACTCCGCTACAGGAATATTTGCCTGGGTGAACGCCGCCACCTTATGTTGAGCGGTTGTCGTATTCGCGATCGGTCCTGATAACTGAGCGGCGATAATGGCGCTGGTATCCCCGACTTGTTTGTCTTCAGGGGTATATTGTCCAGCAACATAAGCAATAACGGGTTTTTCTATGGCTTGGGCAATAAACTCTGCGGTTTCATCTTCACTATCGCCCCCCGTCTGATCCACTAAGACAATCGCTTCTGTCCGTTTATCCTGGGCTAAAATCTCCAGCCACTGGCGAAATGACGAGGCAATAATGGCTTCACTACCGAGATTCACAGCAATGGATTGCCCAAGTTTAGCTTGGGTTAACGCCAAAGCCACTTCATAAGTGAGAGTACTAACCCGGCTAATCACACCAATTGTACCGGGCGTATAAAATTCACACTCTTGAGTCCCCAGTAACAGTTTTCCTGGCACAATAATACCGGAACTACTCGGTCCCACAATCAGGGTTTCGCTGGCTTCAGCTTTGGCTAGCAAGTGAATCATATCCAGAGGTGGAATACCACCCGTCACTAGAATAATGGGTGATAATCCAGCATCAATTGCTTCTAACGCGGCATCCAAGGCGCTGTAGGATTCGGCAAAAATAACTGTGGCGTCGCAAGATCCAGCTTCGGACAACGCCTCTTCTACGAGGTCAAAGACGGGAATCCCATGCAATGTCTGTCCCCCCTGACCTGCACTAACCCCAGCCACTAGATTCGTGCCATACGCTTTCATTCGGGCAGCATAATAGGAACCGATGGGTTGGGTAATGCCCTGGACTAATATTTTCATGTCTGGCGTGAATTTCATAGGCGCTGACTTCAGCAATGTAGTAGATGCTTGCGATTCACACGATCAGTCGAGGTTTGGCACAAGCGAATAACTAGAATAACTATAGGATACCTACTAGGTACTGATCATTCGTCATTCGTCATTGTCGCTTCTCTCCCAGCCAGCTAAGTCTTATGTCGCAGAATTATCGCATTCACCCCATGTCTGACTAGGGAAGCGAAGGATCAGTTAGGGCGGGTTGAGTCATAGTGGAGTGGAAAAAACGATAACCGTAAAACCCGCCCCTACAGACTCACCACTTTTTCAACCTGCCAGAGAAATCGCTTGTGCCACTGCCTGATCCAAGGTATCCATCCAGTGTACCGGGAGTGCCGCCAAACGGTTTTGGCTACTGTCTATTTTGCCGTTGACTAAACGAATGACCAAGTGAGGCATATCTGTCCTCGATGCAGATTTCGATGTGAGATTCCGGCGGCGATCGCGTGAATCACGGGAATTCGATTTGCCTGTCTTTGGTGTTTGGGCATAGTCTACTACACTGATTTCAGCATTTTGATCCCCTTTCGATAGTAGATAACTGGCGATTACATCAGCCACAGCTTCACTCGCCGCCGCGTTGCTCAAAATATTGACTAAGACAACTTGGATATTTTGAGTGTCCGTCAATTGCTGCAAGGCATTTTGTAACTGTTG
>CAZNNK010000248.1:0-8401 GCA_964574085.1 uncultured Coleofasciculus sp. | reverse complement strand
GGGGACGCTGCAACCCATTGAAGCATTGGGACAAATTGCCCAGGATCATGGGATACCTTTCCATACGGATGCCGTACAGGTGGCGGGACGGTTGCCCATTGATGTGCGACAGTTACCTGTGGATTTGCTGTCAATGTCCAGTCACAAGATTTATGGACCTCAAGGATCGGGAGCGCTGTATGTCCGTCCTGGGGTTGAATTCGTGCCATTGTTGTGGGGTGGGGGACAAGAAAGGCAAAAGCGTTCTGGGACACAGGCTGTTCCTGCGATCGCGGGATTTGGTGTCGCCGCCGAATTAGCAACAGCCGAACTCGCAACGGAAACGCCTCGGTTAATGGGGTTGCGCGATCGCTTGTTTCATCAACTCAGCAACATTCCTTCCTTAAAACCCACAGGTTCGCGACAACACCGCTTACCGCATCATGTTAGTTTTTGCCTCACCAATATCCCAGCCTCCCAATTGCAGGGAGTAACAGGCAAAACAATGGTGCGTCAGCTTAATCTGGCAGGAATAGGCATTAGTGCGGGTTCTGCCTGTGATAGTGGTAAACTGAATCCTAGTCCGATTTTATTGGCGATGGGCTATGGTGAGTCAGAGGCATTGAGAGGCATTCGCTTGACGTTGGGACGAAAAACCACAGAAGCCGATGTGGATTGGACGGTGATGGTACTCAAGCAGATTCTAGCCCGGTTATTGCCAGAACCTGTATTATTGAATGTCTGACAGTTCAAGGGGGTGTAGGGAGTAGGGTGTAGCGGTAAGAGGAAACCCTTCCCTACTGCTGATATAATTTGTTATGCTAAACAAAGTTGCTGGTGTAGCTCAGTGGTAGAGCAGCTGATTTGTAATCAGCCGGTCGCAAGTTCAAATCTTGTCACCAGCTTCAACCCTCGAAACTCCTGTAGCCAAACGGTTACAGAGGTTTTGCTTTAACTGCTCTAGACGGTTTTTCTCAGTGATGGGAGCAAGCCTGCCCGTGTGAATGTGGAGACGGGAAATTCAATAACTTTTCCTGATCACCATAACTGCCGGAGAGCCGGTTTAGACATCTTAAGTTTTGGTGTCAGCCATTCATGATGACCTGAAATTTCGTGGTAGAATAGCTAACTGTACCGAATAGACCAAAATACGGTTTGGTCAAAAGCATTCGGTATAGTTTCAGATTCTGTTTTTTCCGATAAAAGTAAAATATAGGTCAATTATCACACACTGCTCCTTCGGGTATATGGATATCAAACTGATTTTAGTGGTCTTAACCATTCTTTTTACCGTATCCGCTCTCATTTTTGGCACGAAGAACGGGTTCTATGATTCAGATAACTATCACGGCAACGGTTCAGCTCACTAAGCTGGGATAAGCTAGCTCAGATATGTGCTACATCTGATTAAGCAGTAGCATGTTACTGATATACCGTCAATAGACTCGTCTATAAAATCAGGTTATCACTAGGAATTGAAGCGCAAAAGCAAGGCTGAAAATGTCGATGAATCAGGTTTAGAAGCATTGTCGATGTATAGGGTTCTTCAAGTGAGTCAGTTGTCAAGCAACTGGCAAAGCACAGAACCGTCTTCTCAAAGTTCATGAGCAATCAACGCCCAGTGACATCCTCTGCTGAGGATGATCAATTAGCCTGTTTTGCCTATGGTGTTGGTCATGGTGCAGAGGGAGTGTGTTTGCTGGTGCAAATGGGACCTCACCGCATCCTACTCGATTGTGGGTTAGAAGACATTTCGCCGCTAAAAGCTGAAGCTAATTTGCCTGCGGATGTGGTTTTATGTAGCCACGCCCATAGCGATCATGCCCAGGGGTTGCTAGCACTGCACCAAGCCTTTCCCCAATTACCAATTTACGCCAGTGAAGTCACCACTCAACTATTACCTCTGAACTGGACGCATTTATCGGCAAAGGAGATTCCCGGATTCTGCCAAGCACTTCCTTGGCGATCGCCGATTGAATTCCGAGAAGGATTAAGCGTGCAACTGTTTCCGGCGGGACATCTACCGGGAGCCGCCGCCTTTTTATTAACCTATACGAGTCCGAATCGCACCTATCGACTCCTGTATACAGGTGACTTCTTTATCTCGAATTCGCGGTTGGTCGAAGGGTTGTCAATTGAAACCCTACGAGGTACAAACCTAGATGTCTTGATTATCGAAGGGAGTTATGGTACAGCGCGACACGCCCATCGACGCCAACAAGAGAATCAACTCGTGGAACAGATTGATCAAGCATTGGCGGCAAATCGCTCTATTTTGCTACCAGTACCCACCTTGGGTTTGGGTCAAGAAATCTTAATGCTGCTGCGGAGTCATCACCAGTTTACGGGACGCGATCTGGATATTTGGGTAGATGGTACAGTTGCCCAGGGATGCGATGCCTACTTAGAACTCCTACCTCACCTTCCCCCATCCGTACAAAACTTTGCTCGCCATCAACCCTTATTTTGGGATGAACGGGTGAAACCGCGTGTGCGTCGCTTAGATGAGCAGCAACGAAGTGCGATCGCTCAAAACACCAGCATTGTTCTGACTGACGAAACGGCTGACTTGAGGGTTTACTGTCATCCCAACCCCACATCTTGGACAGTGCTGCAACCCGAACGCCTGAGATATCCCCCTCCAACCCCTGACTTGAGCATGACGGATGTAGAAACGTATCGGTTAACCGAGCATAGTGATTGTTTAGGAACCACTCAGTTAATCCATAATCTTCGTCCTCAACATATTATTTTTGTTCATGGCTCTCCTACGTACCTGGCTGACTTAGCTGGATTGGAAGAGTTACAAAACCGCTACCATCTCCATACCCCATCAGCGGGAACTCTGATTGAACTGCCAATTGGAGAGACCTTTATCCAACCCGCACCGCCACCAGAAACCAATTACGAAGGAGAGCTAACCGAGTTGGGTACGGTGGTGACCATTACGTTACCAGAGGCAATTGCGGCTGATCCGCGCTGGCAAGATTTTGCGGATACAGGTTTAGTAGAAGCTCGTTGGCAAGGAGAGGAACTGGTGTTACGTGGCTTATCCCAACGTGAACTTCTTAATCAGAGCAGTTCGGTAAAGATGCCTGCTAATATTGAGTGTTGTGCCAACTGTCGCCATCAACGGGGTCAGCGCTGCTGGAATTCTGCTTCTCCCCTTTACTCGTTTAAAGTTACACCGGAAGGATATTGTCCAGTGTTTGAGCCGATCACACCTCCCACAGAAACATAGTTAGGGGCTGCTGAATAAGTGTTGTGGTGAGGGAGAGCAGGGGAAGCAGGGGAAGCTGGGGGAGTTGGGGGAGTTGGGGGAGTTGGGGGAGCAAGGGTACATTTTTTCTGAGCAAGGTGATGCCATACATTTAAAGAATACTACCCAATTTACTTGAATCAAACTCTCTGTCAATAAAGCTCAAAGCATTGAGCGCTAAGGGTTTCGGCTTGGTGCAGCAAGATCTACATTAAACCCGCCCTTCTAGAGGAGTAGAGGAGCGGGGGGGTAAATAAAGGACAAATGACCAATGACACCTAATTTTTTAATCTTGGTTGGATTCAGGGAAACGCGGATGAATTTGTTCCGCTTCTGGACAATCGTCAGACACGAGCGGGTCAAAATTTCCTCGCGTCACAGAAGCCAGTTTTTGGGTAACTGAACCGATGCTTTCTAAGCGAACCATTTCCTCCCAGGAGCAAATTTCATCTTCTTCATCAGTTTCGTAGCGAATTGTCACTAAATCCCCTTCAATATCGACAATATGAGCGCGTTCAATCCAACGTTGCTGATCCCGCAAGAAAATACAGACCTCACGACCATCGCAACACAGTTGATAAATCTTGCGGTGTAGCATAGTTTGCTTCTCCTAAGCAGATAACTCTTCCAACACGTCTGGGAGCAAGTTGCTCCGGTTTTTAGGATAATTCAGGGACAGTTTTTATCCAAGTTTGACTTGGGATAATTTGACTCAGTTTTCCCTCGTCAATGGCTCCCATCCCTACTCTTGCTATATTTCCCGGTCATGCTTATATGTTTAGCGGGCATTCGACCGGAATTTGAATCATCAATGCAGGATATTTTTCACTAGACAAAAAAAACCGTAAGATCTTCAACGGAATCGGAACAACATTGGCTATTATTCGGCTCAAGGTAAAGGTGGAGAGCAATTTCACCTGTGAGCAAATAACCGATATTCGAGGGATTGGCATGGGTAAAGAGCCACACCAAGGAAAGGAAACCGTATATTTCGCCATTGAGACTAGCGCACTTTGATCCAGGTCATACATCCTGGCTGATTGGTACTATGTAGGTGTTTGAATTTTATACAGGAACACCTTCGGACACTAACCCTAGAGGGACAGTGCAGATTTAATGTAGCGTCACTTATTAGCGACGCTTGCGATAGTTTCTAGTGAGGAACATGAAAGAACCCACTTTTTAACGCTTATGCTAAGGGTTTACTTCCACCGCCCATTTGACAGCTTTTTGTGGCTTGGCAAATGAGACTTGAAAAGAATTAACCCTTTGGTAGCATGTTAGCACATTAAACTGGGGATTTATCGGGAAATGAGTCCCGCTCCGGTGACACACTAAATTGAAAAATTACGGCATCAGATGAATCGCCGGACAAGCTAACGCTATTCGGTTTCGCGGCGCTTAAATCCAGATTGTTGTCAATCGGCGATTCCTTTCGTTTGCTTCCCGCCCAGCCGATTTCTAAACTTTCTCTGAAACGTGAGGTCAAATCGGCTGTAAATCCTTGGTTACTGATCACTCTGTACTGAGTCCGGTTGAAGCTGGGAAGTTTACACACCTGTCATCGCGCTTTGCCTGTGCAGCTCAGGAAATGACAGAAAACGAGTATCATGAGCTTCCCGCTCAATTTGACCTGACTTCACCGCCTCATAAAGAACAGTCAAAGCCTCAAGGTCTGATGTTTGGTATCCTTTTATTTCCAGAATTTGGCGAATTAGCCCCTCAGAAGCAACGCTGAGGCAGCCGGTTTTAAGAGCCGATTGGACAAGAGTGCGAAGAATCATGATAACCAAGCCGTTGTAATCATAGGGATACTCTTAACAGTATCGACGATCTTCGGGTTGAAGACGTTGATAACTGTCGGTTGCTTGGTGTGATTCTCAGCATAATTTAGAGTGATGTGTGTCACTCTCCCACCAACTTATTGCCTGTAGGCACCTCTGAACCCTAAAATTACACGGCTTATGTACTATCCTATAGGCTTTTTGTTAAGAATTTGTAAAATTAGCACCATTTTGTTGAGAAGATTTTGTTAAAGTTAGTCGTGCCGCTAACTCCAGCCGCTTAACTACGAAGGAAATCAACACCAGCCATGTTTGCGATCGCCCTGAAACAGGAGCAATACTCAACCTATATCCTCACTGCCCAAGACACTCAGTCTCGGTTGGAAGTCGTTCCCGAACGCGGTGGTCTGATTTCTCACTGGAGTGTTCAAGGTCAGGACATTCTCTACTTTGATGCCGAACGGTTTCGAGATCCGACCTTGAGTGTACGGGGGGGTATCCCGATTCTGTTTCCCATCTGCGGCAACTTACCGGACAATACCTACACCCATAAAGGCAAACCCTATCAGCTCAAACAACATGGTTTCGCCCGCGATTTACCCTGGCAGGTCACAGAACGAGTGACCAATGACTTAGTTAGCCTCACCCTAGTCCTGAATAGTAACGACCAAACTCGCGCTGTATATCCCTTAGACTGGCAACTCACCTTCACGTACCAACTTCAGGGCAATACCTTGACAATTCACCAGCACTATACCAATCAGTCGGCGGAGGTTATGCCCTTTGCCACAGGATTGCATCCGTACTTTTTGAGTGCCGATAAAACCCAACTCCAGTTCGAGATTCCGGCTTCGGAGTATCAGGATCAGCTAACCGGACAAGTTTCCTCCTTCACGGGTGGCTTTGATTGGAGTGAAGATGAAATTGATATCGCCTTTCGTCAAATCACGGCTCAGTCAGCAACGGTGACAGACCAGCAACGACGCCTTAAACTCACCCTGACCTACGATGACCTCTACTCAACTCTCGTCTTCTGGACGGTTAAAGGCAAAGACTATTACTGTTTGGAACCGTGGAGCGCTCCTCGTAACGCCTTGAACACAGGAGAGCATCTGACCAAATTGGCTCCTGGAGAGAGTTTGGAGACTTCAGTCCAACTCAGCGTCACTTTTTTTTGAAAAATCCTCTACATTTTTGGTGATTTCTGCTATTGTAGAAAACGGCGCGTAAAAACGCCCCATACATATTGGGTCGCTAGCTCAGCGGTAGAGCACTCGGCTTTTAACCGATTGGTCTTGGGTTCGAATCCCAGGCGACCCATTTTCTAGTATTCAGGCTCTCATAATCGGAGACTATGAAGTACATAAAGAAGACTAATTTTAGAATCTGGTCAAGATAATTTCCTATAAACTGAAAAATATCTTAAGATTATTCTAAGAATTAAGTTTCTAAAAACGACTAGCTGACAAAACACCTAAAGTTAGGAGGACTCTTTTATGGCGCTCGTACCCATGCGGCTGCTTTTGGATCACGCGGCAGAGAATGGCTATGGCATTCCAGCATATAACGTAAACAACATGGAGCAGATCCTGGCAATTATGCAGGCTGCTGATGAAGCCGATAGCCCTGTGATTCTACAAGCTTCTCGCGGTGCTCGCAAATATGCGGGTGAGAACTTCCTGCGCCACTTGATCACGGCGGCAGTAGAAACCTACCCCCATATTCCCATTGCCATGCACCAAGACCATGGTAATGGTCCTGCGACTTGCTACTCAGCTATCCGCAATGGTTTTACCAGTGTGATGATGGACGGTTCACTGGAAGAAGATGCCAAAACTCCGGCTAGCTTCGAGTACAACGTCAATGTCACGGCGGAAGTGGTAAAAGTTGCTCACTCTGTCGGTGTCAGCGTTGAAGGAGAACTGGGTTGTCTCGGTTCTTTGGAAACGGGTATGGGTGACAAGGAAGATGGTCACGGTGCAGAAGGCAAGCTGTCTCGTGAACAATTGTTGACTGACCCGGATCAAGCGGTTGAGTTTGTTGAGCGCACCCAAGTTGATGCTCTCGCTGTAGCGATTGGCACAAGCCACGGTGCTTACAAGTTTACCCGTAAGCCTACGGGTGAAATCCTTGCCATCAGCCGGATTGAGGAAATTCATAGCCGTCTACCTAATACCCATTTGGTCATGCACGGTTCTTCCTCTGTACCCCAAGAGTGGCTTGACATGATCAACCAGTATGGTGGTGCAATTCCGGAAACTTACGGTGTGCCTGTAGAAGAAATTCAAAAGGGCATTAAGAGCGGTGTGCGTAAGGTTAACATTGATACCGACAACCGTTTGGCAATCACTGCTGCAATTCGCGAAGCGGCTGCCAAAGATCCCAAAAACTTTGACCCGCGCCATTTCATGAAGCCTTCCATTAAGTACATGAAGCAGGTTTGCTCAGATCGTTATCAGCAATTCGGTACGGCTGGTAATGCGAGCAAAATTAAGCAAATCACATTGGATGAGTTTGCTGCTAAGTATGCCAAGGGCGAATTAAGTGCTGTTACTAAGCAAACAGTGAAGGCTTAATCGTTGACCGGGTAACACCCATTTATCGCGAATCCCCCGTTAATAGGCGGGGGATTTTGTTGGTTGGGGAAGAGAAGATCAGTTAGACGCGCTGAAGATACTGATAGTTTTGGTTTTCTACACACTTACGTAACTCTTGCAGTTTTCTTAAGCGATAAGTAGCCTGTTGGTAGGCGGCTTTTGCAGCACAGGTTTCAAGCTGAGTTAGGACGACATTACTTTCGTCTGCGATCGCTTCCAGGAAAAATAGTCTGAGTTGGCGGCGATTCTCTTGATCTAACGGCACTAACGGTAATTTTTCTTCTTCTCCATCTATTTTTATTTTTGTTTCTAAGGATTGCCCAATTTTCGAGAAGGTTGATTGAGCTAACCATTCATAAATATTTTCTGATAATTCTACATACTCTGGTTCCTGATTATTAGCTGAGTAGAAAATAATATCTAACATAATCTAAGTAGGCAGGGATAATTAAAGTTAACGGTAGGGATCGTAATTCGTCATTCGTCATTTGTAAGGGTTTGAGGTTTGTTTACATAGCTTAAGATGGTTGAGTTTATTTCCACCAACTTACTTAGTCTCCGTATCATCAGAGTTAGTCAAATGAGCGATCGCGTCTTCCCAGTTTGTTGTCTTAGTCGCAGGATGGATCACCATGCGATCGCGTCATCATCACGACTTTGCCTTTGCCTACACATTCTGTTCACTTTGTCAAGGTTTCCTAAATTAAACGCCCCAAATGCTTCAAGATTTTCAACACTTCATAGAGATTGTTACGATAGTGCGATCGCGTGGCGAACAAATC
>CAZNNK010000247.1:0-8402 GCA_964574085.1 uncultured Coleofasciculus sp. | reverse complement strand
CCCCTGTACCTAACATTTAAACTTGCTGCATTTCTAATCGGAGCCCTCAAGCCGGGGAGCTAAAATAAGATTTGAGAGTGCTGGTGTTTTATCAAAAACCTAGAAATTCATCGATGAGGTTGTTTCGCTTATCTTCAGGTAACTGATAGAATACCTTTTTAGCCAACTCTGGAGAGACATTTTTGGAAAACCAGTCCCCATCAGGATTATCTTGTATTACCAAAAAATATTGTAATCGTTTCTCTATCGCCTCTTTGTCTGATTTATCTAACTGTCCTATGCGCTTCAACCAATGATGGTTAGAATCTTTAAAACAGGTACTATCAACGGTGTCTATTTGATGTATTAAAGCATAATATTCAGTATCAAGCTCATTCCTTTGAGTTGGGTTAATCGGGTAAACCGTTGGTAAACCCTTGTATATCTCTTGTGAACTCAATGGAATAATTGCCAATGTCTGTATGTCATCCGAGTTATTTCTAAATTGCTCACTTGTCCAAACTAGGTGAGGATGACTGCCTCTCAAAACTCGACTAGCATTAAGCTTTTCTGTACAATATTCATGATTACACTCGATCTCACTGGCTTCTTTTAAATCATAAATATGAACATGACCCTGCTTACAGCGCAAAGAAACACGAGAAGGATCAATCAGGTATATCCATCCTTGCCGAGGTTTTTGTCCAGCCATTTTACAATTCTAACTCACTCACCAATTTTTCTCGTTCGGCGTTTAAATTGAGCTTAACTTTTTCTGCGGCTTTATGAATTTGCCTCATTTCTAGTATGGGAGCCGTATTATGTACATAATCTAATAACTGTTCAAATTTTGCTGCACTAGCCCACTCTCTTCTAATATTATCAAGCATTAATTTTAGACCCAGAGGTAAATTTATATCAGTTGTGAGATCTGCTTCTATACCTAGTCTAATAAAGGTGATCCTGCCTTCAGCTTTCTGGGCAATCTCTTTCCCGTCCATTTGACTGAGAGCTGTGTCTATATCTTCATGCCAGGGACTATGGTGGTAGTAACACCAGTTTAATTGAGTAAGCTGCTTTCCTGTCCATTTAACCGTATAAAGATCAGCCAAATATAAAAAATTAACGAGCTGTGTTTTTGTGATATGCCCTTTTGTCTTATAGACAAAATATTTGATGAGTTGCTCCAACATCATTCCTTGTCAAGTATTATGAGAAACCGGGTTTCTCGTGAAGATGACAGAAATATCAAGTTTCACCCAAAGAAACCCGGTTTCTTGACCGAGGCATTCAATTACATCCCCATGATTTCGTATCCAGCATCAACATATAAAACCTGACCCGTGATCCCACTAGCGAGATCACTAGATAAAAAGGCGGCGGTATTGCCGACTTCGAGCTGGGTAACGGTTCGTCGTAGGGGGGCGACCTGTTCCACATGATGAATCATGTCCAAGATGCCGCCCACGGCTGAAGAGGCTAGGGTGCGGATTGGACCAGCGGAAATCGCATTGACCCGAATATTACTCGGTCCCAATTCGGCGGCGAGGTAACGGACGCTCATCTCCAATCCTGACTTGGCAATCCCCATGACATTGTAATTGGGGATCACCTTCACGCCGCCAAGATAGGTCATAGTGACAATACTTCCCCCCTCCTTCATTAGGGGTTTCGCAGCGGCGGCTAATCGGGTGAGGGAATAGGTACTAATTTCTAAGGCTGTGGTAAACCCTTGACGCGAGGTTTGGCTAAACTCTCCAGATAAGTCCTCTTTATTGGCAAAGGCAAGGCAATGAATGAGGATATCCAGCTTACCCCACTGCTTCTCAATCGCCTCAAACGTGGCGTCAATTTGAGCATCATCTTGGACGTTACAGGGTAAGAAGACACTGGGTTGTAGCGGTTCTACCAAGTCTCTAACTTTCTTCTCAAAGCGTCCCTTCTCATCGGGTAAATAGGTGACTCCCAACTCCGCACCCGCTTGGTGCAACTGTTGGGCAATGCCCCAGGCGATTGATCGATTGTTGGCAATTCCAGTCACCAAGGCATTCTTTCCAGTCAAATTCAGCATAAGTATCTTAATTCTTCAAGACGTAGAACAATTTCTAAAAGAGTAACCGTTAGGGCTATGTTCGTTGTATGATAACGCCAAACCGTCAACCGTCAACTCAACTCACCCGGTGTCCGTTGACACCTCACCTCATTATGTCACAATTGGTACAAAAAACCTATTGGGACTCAGATTAAGTATTCATAAATACAATATAGAGATCGTTCATTGAGCCGATTTTGGAGTCTCAAGCTTCATCGGCGATCACTTACAGGAAGTCAGTAAGGCTTTGATGCAAGGGTAATAGGTATGGTCGTGACGCAAGATAGACCGTTAGCAGCTGTGTTCCGTCAAATCGGCGGAAGCTCATTTCCTCCCGTTGTCGAAAGCTTTGAGCGGGGAAAGACAATTTTTTTCCCAGGCGATCCCGCTGAACGGGTCTACTTTTTAATGACAGGGGCTGTGAAGCTATCTCGGGTGTATGAGGCGGGGGAGGAAATTACAGTTGCCTTGTTGCGGGAAAATAGTGTCTTCGGGGTATTATCGTTGATTACCGGGCATCGCTCGGATCGGTTTTACCATGCGGTGGCGTTTACCCCAGTTGAATTGTTGTCGGCTCCGATTGATCAGGTTGAGCAAGCGCTTAAGGACAACCCAGAACTTTCCATGTTAATGCTGCAGGGATTGTCCTCGCGGATTTTACAGACGGAAATGATGATCGAGACATTAGCTCACCGGGATATGGGATCTCGCTTGGTCAGCTTTTTGTTGATTCTCTGCCGTGACTTCGGGATTCCGAGTAAGGATGGGATTACCATTGACTTAAAGCTGTCTCATCAAGCGATCGCAGAAGCAATCGGTTCCACACGAGTCACCGTAACTCGGCTTCTGGGGGATCTGCGAAACGATGAAATGATCTCCATTCAAAAGAAAAAAATCACAGTTCACAATCCTGTGGTGCTGAGTCAGCAGTTCACCTAAGCATCCTAGACAATATCGGCACTGAATTAAGGGTTTGTCGTTAGCTATGCCCATTACCTGGACTCCGGAACAAATCCTCGCACTTGCCCCCGATGCTAAGTCTGCCCAAAATGGTCAAGGCTTGGCACGGTCATCGAAATGGCAAGGATTGGGACGGAATCAGGAAGCAGTGTGGGGAGAGTGTCAAGGAAGTGGCAGTCAACCCTATCAAACCCAAGTCGATTTGGGCGAAACGGCGTTTAAGTGCAGTTGTCCGAGTCGTAAATTTCCCTGCAAACATGGACTTGGACTCCTATTCCTTTTCGCCAATCAACCCGATAGTTTTAACCAAACTCAACCCCCCGACTGGGTAAACGATTGGATTAGCACTCGCCGTCAAAAACAGGCAAAAAAGGCAGAAAAATCCGACAAAGTGGCTGATCCCGTGGCTCAAGCTAAACGCGCCGCTAAACGGGAGGAAAATGTTGCCGCCGGGGTGCAAGAATTAGACCGTTGGTTGCGTGATTTAGTGCGTCAGGGATTAGCCACGTTACCGGAAAAAGACTATCGGTTTTGGGATACGGTAGCCGCCCGGATGATTGATGCTCAAGCCCCAGGATTGGCGCGTCAGTTACAGGAGATGTCGGGAATTCCGTATACAGGGGTGGGTTGGCAAGAACGTCTTTTGCAACGGTTGGGACGCTTGTATTTGTTACTTCAAGGATTCCAACGCCTGGAAACATTACCCCCAGACACTCAAGCTGATATCCGCACGGCGATCGGTTGGGGGCAAAAAGAAGAAACCGCTACCTCGATGATCCGCGATCGCTGGTTAATCTTAGGACAGTGTATCGAAGATCAGGATAACCTCAGAGCGCAACGGATATGGTTACAAGGACAACAGACCCATCGATTCGCCCTGATTCTTACCTTTGCCCATCATTCTCAACCCCTAGACACCAGTCTCATCCCCGGTACTCTCCTCGATGCCGATTTGGGATTCTTTGCCAGCGCTTATCCCTTGCGGGCAATTGTCAAAACCCGTCACGCCCCAGCCATACCGTTTACACAGATACAGGGGGAAAGGGCGATCGCCACGGCACTGACTCAATACACAAATGCCTTAGCTTGTCAACCTTGGTTAGACCAATTTCCCCTCAGCTTACAAGGGGTTATTCCCCAGAAGTATAACCAAGGATGGGCATTGCGCGACGGAGACAATCATCTATTACGCCTCACCCCCAGATTTACAGAGAGTTGGCAGTTACTTGCCCTGAGTGGGGGACATCCCATCACCGTGTTTGGCGAATGGAATGGGGAGGACTTTTTCCCCTTAAGTGCTTTTTCCCAAGAGCAGTTTATCGCGTTTTGAGGGATAAGAGTGGGTTCGTAGTCAGGGCTTTAGCCCTAGATTTTGTTAGATCGAGCCAGTACCAAGTTATAGTCCTGATTTCATGCCAGTCAAACGTTTTTGGGTTACAGCACTTTCTAACACGGTGTAGTACAGTAACAATAAGACAGTGCTTTTCTACTCTGGGAAACATGCTCAAAATAAAATCTCTCGGCTTATCCATTATTGCCGCCTCAGTTGTTTTCGGTAGTCAAGCACTTGCGTCCGTTCCTACGTCTGTACTAGACCAGTCCACTGACTCATATTTTTGGAATGTTCACCCAGAAATGTTGAACAGGAGTATCCAGCCTCATCAAACTCAGTACAAAAAAGAGTGGTTGGCTATTCGAGAGGTTTTGAGAGACAGGCTTGTTTGGATGGAATTACCTTACTGCTACGCAGAACCCGGAACCTATGGCTATGAAGTGGAGGATTACGGGGAAACAGTTACAGCACTAACAGACGTGGTATTCTATGCCCGTCACCCTGAGTTGAACGGGCGCAAGATAAGACCAGGAGAGACAGCGCTAATGAAGGAATGGAACGCTATTGCTAGAATGTTCTCGCCAAGCTTGTGTTAGAGTGCGATCGCTTCTGTTGAGTCGTCCGGATTATGTGCATAATTCTCCTAGAACTGCTTTAGCGGCAACCAAAAATGCACGCTTTTCAGTACCATTCCCCTTAAAATCGATTTAGCATCCTATCTTCGGTAAAGCCTCCATGAGTCTCTGGCAAGACGCAATCACCACCGCCTTAGTTGGTACCGAAAGACGGACTCTCACCCTTACTCCAGCCACTAACCCACTCGGTCAGCTTTTATCCCAACTGAATCCGACTGACCCAGAAGCCACATTACTCAGCGCGGCTGGGGCAATTTCTCTCTATCACCGCGCCGGACAACGCCCGATTACCGATAACCAACCCCTACCTCAACCTTGTCCACCTGAGGATAAACCTCCCTGTAGCCCCCGCGCCGCCCATTATCTGAAATTGATGCTACAAAAAGACCGGGTAAAACTATTACCGGAATGGTTAACCGCCGCCGCTACCGCCGGATACCGTGTCCCCGATTATTGTTTACCAGAGTTACTGGAAGTCGGACGCACTTCACCCCAGCTACGCCCCGCTATTCTCCCGGTTTTGGGTCAACGGGGACGGTGGTTAGCCGCCCAGAATCCGGATTGGCATTATCTGGGAGATGAGGATATCGAACAAACCTGGACAAGCGGAAGCCTAGACGCCCGCAAACTTCTATTACACCATCTGCGGCGTGAACATCCCGCCTCAGCACGAGAACGACTTGTGGCTGTGTGGCAACAAGAATCATCAGATGCCAGAATCGCCTGGTTAGACACCCTGCAAATTGGCTTAACTTTAGAGGATGAGCCATTTTTAGAGATGGCGCTGGATGACCGTCGCCAAGAGGTGCGGCGCCAAGCGGCTAATTTATTAGCACAGTTACCGGAATCGGGTTTATGTCAGCGGATGAAGCAACGCATCCAATCCGCTATCACATTTCGGCGCAAGCGTAACCGTTTACACCTGGATTTTATTCTCCCGAATAATCATGAACCAGAGATAACTAGAGATGGTATTGATAGCAAACAACCGCCTCAGTTATTAGGGAATAAAGCCTGGATGATTTTACAAATCGTCGCCGCGACTCCCCTTTCTCTGTGGTCAGAACTTCAGGAAGAATCACCGACTGAATGGATACAAGCCGCGAAGCGGAGTGAATGGGATCATTCCTTGGTTGAAGGCTGGGCGGTGGCGGCGATACGCCAACAGAATCCGGACTGGGCAGAGAGTTTACTGTCGTTCCATGGTACATTTAAGGGCTATTTAATCCCGCAAAAGCAATTGATTACTGGATTAATCAATGTTCTCTATCCTGAACAACGGGATAAGTTTTTCCTGAATTTATTCCCATCCAGTAAGGTTCCCTTTAATAGCCAACATCCGGCGTTTAGTTTATTAAGCCATTGCCATGTTCCTTGGAGTATAGAACTAACCGAGATTATTTTAGACGGTGTGCGCCGCTATCTGAAGAAGACGGATAATCCTTACGATTGGTCGCTGTCTACTGGACTAAAAGAGTTTGCCTATTTTATGAGTCCTGATATTGTCCCCGAACTCTCGACCCGTTTCAACAAGATTGTACCCGAACGGTTGGCTTTAGCCTCCTATTGGACGGAGGTGATTGATGAAGTCTTGGCAGTTTTGAGTTTGCGCTATGAAATGGGCAGAGAAATTTGAGCGGGGTTTCTTCGTTTATTGGTTTATCTCTGCCAATAACGTTAACAAATCCTGCCAATTATTTAACTCAAAAATAGATTCGGTTAACTCTTCTAAAGCAGACAAAGACAAACCTTCGACTAAACTATTGAGTTCCGCTGTCTGATCTGGAAATCGCTTGTTCAGCAGACGCAGGACTAAAGCGCGTGCTTCTGTAATGCGACCTTCTTGGCGACCTTCTTGGCGACCTTCTTGGCGACCTTCTTGGCGACCTTCTTGACGACCTTCTTCCCGCGCCTCCTTCGATGCTTCTTCAGTAGCATATTTGATGCGTCCTATCTCATCGCGCAATTGCATGGCTCGACGACTGACTTCTTCAGCTTCTGCTGGTGTCAGGTTCGCTTGCTGGGCTATCGTTAACGCTTTTTCTATTGCCGTAACTTCTGCTAAATTCTGCGGAATTTCTTCTAAGTCTTGAGCCTGCTTAATGAAATAAATCCATTTCTCTGCTAATGTCTGTAACTCTGGCAATTTTTTGATAAATCTCGGTAATTCTACAAAAATTAGCTGCAATTCATGTTCAGGATATTCTGATGAGCTTTCTTTGTCTTTGAACACAAAATGATGAATACATTTAGGGCTTTCTGTGAACAGAATAAAATCGGTGATTGTTACGGCAATGACTGGTGTAATCTCCAGGTAATAGTCTCCTGATTCCAACTGATTGGCATAAGCTTTGCAGAGATTGTAAGTCACTCGCTTATGAAAGGCGGCTATCCGTGCGATCTGCATTTCAATCAGGACAATTTCTCCACTGTTTAGAACAGCCCTGATATCTAAGTAACTATCTTTTAAGGTTTCGACTTGACCAGGGTTGTAAGGGTTGACAATGGTTAAACTAGAAATGACATTTTCTCCATTATAAACAATTGCATTTAAGAAGCTGATGAGAATGTCTTCACTTTGGTCTGAACCAAATATTTTTTTGAAGGCATAATCTATCTTGGGGCTAATAAATTTTTTCTTAGTCATGGTTTATTCCTCGTTTAAACTATTTTTAAGTACCTGAACATAAATCCTGTAGGCTGTACTAAGAGTCGAACGATAATGAAACCCAACTTACCGTAAAAATAAACCCAACAATATTAATTTGTGTAAATCGCTCTCCACCGTTAGCTTCTATTGTGTCCACCTACTTATCTCTGCTGTTAACTTTTCTTGTCCCTACCGACTGACCGCCTGGTGTCTCTACAGAAGGACTAAATCTAACGAATTGAGATAAAGTTAGTTTAGTATAGCAGGTACGGAAGATCCTTTTTCAGGACAAACAACTGTGAATCGTTCAAAGCTAAACACTCAAAACTTTTTATTGCGAGAACATGCCGAACAACAGTTTGCCGAAGAATTGGTGGAATTGGCAAAAGCCGATCAACGCCAGCGTCCACCGAACTGGAATTTATCGCCCTGGGCAGTCACAACTTACCTGCTGGGAGATACACTGGAGAACGGGTTTGTGGTATCGCCCAAGTATATCGGCGATCGCAGACTCATCGAAATAGCTGTAGCTACCCTGACCACCGACCGCGCCTTATTACTGATGGGGGTTCCGGGAACCGCTAAGTCTTGGGTATCGGAACATTTAGCTGCTGCGATTTCCGGGGATTCAACCTTACTGATTCAAGGGACAGCCGGAACCAGTGAAGAATCCATTCGTTATGGGTGGAACTATGCCCGCTTACTGGCAGACGGTCCCTCGATGGAGGCGTTAGTGGCGAGTCCACTGATGGT
>CAZNNK010000246.1:0-8416 GCA_964574085.1 uncultured Coleofasciculus sp. | reverse complement strand
AGATAAGCATGGGCGCGATGAGGCGTTGGATGAAATCAAGGAACAGGAAATTCTGGCTCCCATCGCCGAACGTCCAGAGGATGACCCCCTGCGTGTCGCGGCTGAGGATGAGCAATTGCTGGGGAGTCTGTTCAAAGGCTTGACCAAGAAGTTGATGCGATCGCAGATTGTGGAAGACGGCGTGCGCGTGGATGGGCGTAAACTGGATGAGGTACGTCCCGTATCTTGTCGGGTGGGGCTATTACCGCCGCGTGTTCATGGCAGTGGTTTATTTAACCGAGGCTTGACTCAAGTCCTGTCTACGGTGACATTGGGTACCCCTGGGGATGCTCAAGTGTTGGATGATCTGAATCCAGAGGAAGAGAAGCGTTACCTGCACCACTATAACTTCCCGCCCTTTTCTGTGGGAGAAACCAAACCCATGCGATCGCCCGGACGTCGGGAAATCGGTCATGGGGCGTTAGCGGAACGGGCGATTATTCCCATATTACCGCCGCAAAATGAGTTTCCTTATGTGATTCGGGTGGTATCGGAGGTGCTATCCTCCAATGGTTCAACCTCGATGGGTTCGGTGTGTGGATCGACGCTAGCTTTAATGGATGCTGGGGTGCCAATTACCAAGCCTGTTAGTGGGGCGGCGATGGGATTGATAAAAGAAGGCGATGAAGTCCGCATTCTCACTGATATTCAAGGGATTGAAGACTTTTTAGGCGACATGGACTTCAAAGTCGCGGGAACGGATAGCGGAATTACCGCGTTACAAATGGACATGAAAATCACCGGGTTGTCCATGGACACCGTTGCTAAAGCGATTGAACAAGCCAAACCAGCGCGACTGCATATCTTAGAAAAGATGCTGGCGACAATTGACAAACCCCGTCCTGATTTGTCGGCGTTTGCGCCACGCTTGCTAACCATGAAGATTGATCCGGACTTAATTGGCTTGGTGATTGGTCCTGGCGGTAAGACGATTAAAGGGATTACCGAACAAACCGGTGCCAAAGTCGATATTGATGATGATGGCACGATTACGGTTTCTGCGGTTGAAGGGGAAAAGGCAAAGAAAGCGATTACCCTGATTCACGGGATGACCCGTCGCTTAGAAGAAGGGGATGTTTATGCAGGGCGCGTGACACGGATTATTCCCATTGGTGCGTTTGTGGAAGTGTTACCGGGGAAAGAGGGAATGATTCATATTTCCCAACTGGCAGATTATCGGGTCGGTAAGGTCGAAGATGAGGTGGCTGTTGGCGATGAAGTGATTGTAAAAGTTCGCGAAATTGACAACAAAGGTCGGATTAATCTGACTCGTTTGGGAATTCATCCCGATGAAGCAGCCGCAGCGCGTGCAGCAGCGACAACTTAGATAGTTTTGGAGTTAGCTGAACGTTAAGCTGTAATGCATTTAAATTGGGTATTAGTAGCGAGCAAGATGCTCGCACTACAAGGATCTCGCAATTCTTGACATTATGGTTTAAATGCCGAACAGCTTAAGTCAATTGTCAGTAAGCCTCAGCATCCGCCAAGAACTCAAGTTCTTGGCTAAAAGCTTAAGTCCATTAAAATAGACTAAAACTCTGATCCAGTCCGCTCAATTCTGACTTGAGTAGGGTGGGCATTGCCCACCAACCTTAAGTCGAATGCCACTGAATTTAGAGTTTGTAGTCAGCGCTGTCCTCGCTTCTGGCACGCTTCGTGCCTACTAAGAACCCAGCTTAAGTCAGTGACTTCAGTCCATTAAAATGGACTCAAACTCTGATCCAGTCCACTCGATTCTGACTTAAGCGTTTGCCCTTGGGTTTCAACCCAAGGCAATTTCAAGCAAGTGATACAAGATCTGATTCTTCGCTGATTATCTTGATGAACGATATCTATGGTGGCAAAACTCCCAGAGATATCCCCAACTACAGCATTGGGGACACCGCCCGCTACCTGAAAATTCCCGCCGCAACGATTCGTTCTTGGACAGTAGGACGAAACTATCCTGTCAGCGAAGGCGAAAAGAAATTTTATCCCCTGATTGAGGTCAAAAAAAGCCAACCGATTCGACTGAGTTTTACTAATTTAATTGAAGTTCATATCCTGCGGGCAATCCGAAAACACCACAAAAT
This sequence comes from uncultured Coleofasciculus sp., assembly GCA_964574085.1. Classification (GTDB taxonomy): domain Bacteria; phylum Cyanobacteriota; class Cyanobacteriia; order Cyanobacteriales; family Coleofasciculaceae; genus Coleofasciculus. Next base: position 6,305 of record CAZNNK010000246.1, on the reverse strand, counting down.
TGACCTGGATAAAGTTAGAGCGACACTAGATTATATTGACGAACAACTGCAAATCCCTCACCCCCTCGCCCACCAAGAATTCCAGACGGATGGAATTGACCTATTTATTGAACGCTACGGTTCTCTAATTAACACGTCAAAACAAGGGCAGACAAATCTCAAAGATGCCCTCAAAACCCACCTTGAACGCATCGAACTCGACGACAGGGGTTTAGCCATCAAACTCTATCCCTTTACCCGCAACGGCGAACAGGATAATCCTCGCTGGGTTGTGATTGACCCGCGTATTGCCTTCGGGCGTCTTGTGATTGCAGGAACTGGAATTCCCACCAGCATCCTCGCCGAACGCTATAAAGCTGGGGATTCCATCGATGATTTGGCTTATGATTATGATTGCGATCGCCTGAAAATTGAAGAAGCGATTCGCTGTGAAATGGATAATCAAAAAGCGGCATGAGTGAACCGTCAACAGAAATCGTCTTCTTCATCGACAGATGTTTAGGAAAACGGTATATTGTCGAAGCCCTCAAAGACACTGGAATTACTGTCGAAATCCATGACGATCACTTTCCTCAAGCAGCCCAAGATGTAACCTGGATGCCAGAAGTCGGAAAAAGGGGCTGGATTATTCTCACCAAAGATGCCGCGATTGGGAGAAATCAACTGGAACGTCAAGCTGTCGCCTATGCAGGAATTCGTATGTTTGCCCTTGCCTCTCAAAATCTTTCGGGAAGAGAAATGGCTGAAATTTTTAGAGTTGCCATCCTCGAAATGCAGAAATTCATTGAAAAGAATCCAGCCCCCTTCATTGCTAAAGTCTATCGAGAAGGTAAAGTAAAATCCTGGAAAACTCAAGCTGATCTCTTGGCAGAACTAGAAAAGGATTGAACTTCACTTAACTAATTAGAAATGCCGTCGCAGAGAGCGCGATCGCTTTCATTCACGTTGGGGTTTGTCTTGAGATAATCTCGCGCCAAATTACACCCCTGTAGCAGTAAGTCATCTAAATCCAGATTCCATAGTTTAATTGTTGTATCTCCACTTCCAGAGGCTAAGGTTTTCCCATCAGGGCTGAAACTTGCACTATTGACCGATGAATAATGTCCATAGAGAGTATCAATATTTTTCCCTGTTTCTAAATCCCACAGTTTTATTGTATTATCCTCACTTCCAGAGGCTAAAGTTTTCCCATCGGGGCTGAAACTTACACTATTGACCCATGAATCATGTTCGTCCAGGGTGGCAATAGCTTCCCCTGTTTCTAAATCCCAAAGTTTTATTGTATTATCCTCACTTCCAGAGGCTAAAGTTTTCCCATCGGGGCTGAAACTTACACTAATAACCGATGAATTATGTTCGTCTAGAGTGGCAATAGCTTCCCCTGTTTCTAAATTCCAAAGTTTTATTGTATTATCCTCACTTCCAGAGGCTAATATTTTCCCATCAGGGCTAAAACTTACACTATTGACCGACGAATCATGTTCTTCTAAGCTGTTGTATGGTTTCAGCTTATTAACTGCCTGCCATAGTACATTTGCAACTCGTACTTTTGTCGCAAAATTAACCTGTTTTTCAGATATCTGTTGCAGTGGTATTCCTGCCTGTAAAGCAGCTATGAGTGCATCAAATATTTTATCTTGGTTGAAAAGTTCCTCTGCATATCGACTGAGACTATCACTTTGACCAATTTGAAGTTTTTCAGCCCGCCGCCTTTGAGATTCAGCTTGCAAGGTTAATCCAGCTAATCCAAATACAGCCACGACTGAAGCCACTAATGCTATCCTGATAAACTGATTAAATCGTTGTTCACCAATTCGACGTTGCTCTTTCTCTCTGTTCAATTCTTCTAAAAGTTCAGTTGTCTGATTTTGACGAATAAAGGTAACCAAATAATCGTGAACCAATTGATAACGGTCATCAGGAGATTCTGGTATCCGCACTACTAACCCGGAACCGACTAAAATGGGTAAAACTAAATCATCCAATTGACTCCCTTTCACCTGTAACCCAACAGTATCTAAATCTTTGCTCAACTCACTGCGAGTCTTCAGAGGACGAGTTAAATTTTCATCAGTTAACCAATATAAAACCAGTCGCGTAATTCTATCATTCTCTTGACCACAGTCTTTAATAACGTCTTCTAAATAGTGGTTTACCAATACTTCTTTGGGATTGTCACCTAGTCCTCGATACTGTTCTAGCTGAGTAATTTTTTCCTCCTGTAGCTGAGAGCCGACTATCTGCAACTCAATTGGACGCACTGAATCCAACTCAATCGCTAAATCCTGAACCAATTGGGTGATTAATCCAGGTTCTAAATCAAACTGGGAGCGCTGGGTTAAGCGTTCAATCACTAACCTGGCTTCGTCTGGGGTAAAGTTGCCTAAATAACAGAGAATATCTTTATCTAAAATATTATGGTCAATCGCTCCCAGATAGTTCAGGCGATTACACTCCAATAGGTAATGGAGATAGTCTTCTCGCAGAGACAGAATCAGTTTCACAAAGGGAATATCCAGACAATCCGCCAAAAACCGATAAAATTCCTGTCGTTTCCCTGGGTCTTTGGCAATAAAGAAAAACTCTTCAAACTGGTCAAATATGAGAACCGTTACCTGGTTACAGTCTGCATTAGTCCGCAATTGTTGGATAATTGCTGCTGTTGAATTTAATGTTTCCCCTAATGCTTCTACCAAACCACTCCCCAACGTCTCCACCCAATTGGTATAAATTCTGACAACCACAGGAAAAGCTTCACGTTCTCCAATCAACTGTTGTCTCAAGGCTGGAACTAATCCCGCCTGGATAATTGAACTTTTGCCGACACCGGATTGACCATGAATAATCGTGAGTTTCTGATCAGTTCTACAGAGTCGTTGGATTAACTCTTTGATAAATTTTTCTCGACCCGAGGCAGCGATTTCTTGGGCAATAATCGCCTGTTGTTCCCTTGATGTCTCTGCAACATTAATTAACTGCTTTTTCGCTTGGAGATGAGACGCTCCCGCAAACGCTTGAAATCCATATTGATATTCAATCGACCGTTTAGTTTGCTTCAGTTCAAATGCCTTTCGGTATTCCCCTTGCTCAAAATAAAGAGAGCGCAACATTGCCAAACTCTTGATATAAAGCTGAGGATCATAATCTGGCTGATTTCCCTCTATCCCTTGTTCTAAATGAGCAATCGCCGCTTTAATTTCCCCCAAAGACTGACAAGCGCTGGCTAAAATAAAATGATAAAATCCATATTCACGCGGATGACGTTCAGGACTTTGATTTAAAAGTGTCAGTGCTTCTTGCGCCAGTGGTTTTGCCCATTGCCAATGCGACTGATTTAGCGCTACTTCTGCTAGAATGCCATAATCTTGAGCCACTTGTAGAGACGTGCCATATTTTTGATGTAGCTTTTCGGCTGATTCAGCCAAACGCCTTAACTCCTCCCAGTCTTGTAATTGCCGCAGAACTTCGGCAAAGTGGTGAATCGTTTGGGCAATTAAATCAAACTTTTTGGCGTCAAGAAATTTCTGGATAGAATCCTGAAAATATTCTTGACTTTTCCGCAAATTCTGCTCACCGTTTGCTGAATTTAGTTCAGCTTTGCGGGAATAACAGAGGGCGATATAAAACAGCAAAATACCCTGGCGTTCTAACTCCTCAGTATGGGCATCTATCAGCACATTCTGACAATTCTGATAATGAGCTAAAGCTTGATCAAATCGGTGATGCTTAAAGTCATTGAAGCCGCGCACAAATTCCAGATTAGCTGACAACTTTAGCGCTATCGCTTGCCCTCGCTTTTGTAACGCTGTCCAGGCTAATTCAATTTCATCATAATTGTCCAGAGAAATCGTTAAATCAGCCCGAAATAATTTCTCAGTTTCCTGGGTTAAAAACTCCAGCAACTCCGCCGTTGTCCATTGAAACTCAACCGTCGTCGCCCAGCTTTCCAAATCAGGCGCTACCCGAATCAACCTTTGCCAAACCGGATCATTCATCCAGAGAATCAAGGGAAAAGAAAAATTATGACTCAACTCCTCTCGGATATAATTACTGGATTTGAAAACACCCGTGAGATTCCTAACCGACTCCAACCCCAATACAATGACAGCCTGAGGTGTTTCATCTGCCAATTCTGTCTTAATAAACCTGTAGAGAGACTCCACCGACTCCGGTAAAACCAACTCACGAATCGGTACAGGCGATACTTCTCCCAGACGTTGCACCATGCGCTGTCGTAATTCCCCATAATTACAGCGCACCAAAATTAGGCGAAACTGTCCCTGGGATAACCGAAGCGATCGCACGAGGGCGTTTAGCGATTTCTGGTTATCCGCTATACTATCATCTGGCTGGGGCGTATGAGTCATGGCTCAATTTTATGCGATTCGCGTGCATCTTAACCCTGTAAATTCTCTAATGTTTATTTTAATCCCTAACGTTTGTCAATTTCGTCGGGTTCTTTACCATAAAGCGATACCTTGATCTGACCCCTCCCTAACCCTCCCCTTGCCAAGGGGAGGGAACTTGACTTTTGTCCATTTCGTAACTGGCGTTACCCAACTAAAATGGTGCAATAGATTGGGTACGTAGTGAGGGCTTTAGCCCTCTCCAACTAGGCGTTAGAGAACTAAAGTTCTCACTACAAACAAAGTCCTATTTTAGTTGGGTCATGCCACTACGGTATTCTTTTATACTCCCCCTTCCCACCCCTTCGGGGAAGCAAGCTACGCAGGGAAGGGGGTTGGGGGGTTAGGTTTATCCGGGTGGGGTGACGGGCGCACGTCGGTGGCGATGGGCGCACGTCGGTGGCGATGGGCGCACGTCGGTGCGCCCCTACAATTCTGCGGCTTCTGCCAACATGGGATTAATATCAAACCAAGACCCCTGAGAATCTCGATATTCAAAGACGAACATATCGCGAATCAAAATTTGATATTTCTCTTCTCCTCTTAAACTTTTCTGCTGTGCTACCTCCCGCAAATAGATCCACTCATCCTCGGTAATGGCTAAGGTTAATTCATTTCGCCGAAACCGAATAATATCTTCAAGACAATCTCGCGAAAAGGGCGGATCATCTCGCTCAAGACATCGGGAAATTAGCATGAGTAATTGCCGTGCGTGTCCACCACTGATCTGACACAATCGTTTTAACGTATCTGGATGATCAAAGAGTTCTGATAGACAATCCAGGCGCTGAACCGGATTCATATCCGGAAATGCTCTCGCTAATACCATTTGTTGCAGCAGCGCTATCCCTTCTTTACATTCACTGCCTTGGCGCAGTTGCACGGGAACCATGGGTAATATTTTGGGATCAACACCAAATCGATTGGTTAACCGCCCTAAAGCGTTGGAAAAAATTAAGAATAGGGGAATGGTATAAACAACGTGACAATTCAGTTGTTTTAACTGGTCGCCTCGGTCTACAAATAGGTAAACAGGCTGAAGCTCACCTGTGGGTTTAATCGTGTTATCCAAGCGGTCAAGATTATCGATGATTACGACTAATCCTTTTTTGCCAATCCGCTTGAGTTTCTCCGTGGCGGGTGTTAAAAGTTCCTGATTAATCGCCTTTAAAATCCCATTGGTGCGCGGTTCTAAATATTGGCGTAACTGAGAACGCAGCCGGGGGCTGTCTTTCATCTTGGTGGTAATTTCAGCAATTCCCCCAGGTAACGAAAACTTGGCTTCGGATAACTCGATGGGGGTTTGTAAGAAATCGCCAATGTCGCGAAACAAGTTGACAAAATAGGCAGGTTGTAGTCTAATTTTAACGGCTTCTAAACTTTCAGCCACCGATCGCGCGATCGCCAGCAGGATATCTGTCACGTCAACGTCTGCCATTTCTAAGACGTGGCTAGACTCAAAATACACAACATGACAGCCCTGTTTCTCTAATCCCAGCTTGAGTTGCTGTAATTCTGTAGACTTGCCACAACCGATATGTCCGGTAAATAATTGGCAGGTTGGTTTATTGGGAGATAGCCGAGTAATTGTTCTGCCTATTTCCCTAATCGTATTGCCCCTACGCACCGAGGAAAAATCGATATAATACTTCTGATCCTGGGGATTGGCAAATTTCAGGGGACTTGGGTTACAGGCTTGATAGAACTGCGCGATATCCATGAATTTAAGTGGGTGGACACAATTAAAGTTAACGGTTGAGATCAGGGAATAGGGAACAGGGAACAGTAGGGATTTAAGGCTTCTTTGGCGATAGAATCACCGAAAATGTACCATTGCTCCCCCTGCTTCCCCAGCTCCCCCAGCTCCCCCAGCTCCCCCAGCTCCCCCAGCTCCCCCAG
>CAZNNK010000245.1:0-8436 GCA_964574085.1 uncultured Coleofasciculus sp. | reverse complement strand
GGCTTCTTAGCTAAACATTGCCTAGATGCGGGTTGGGGTCAGTTCTTAGATATCCGTTCGGCTGATTCAGGGTTTGACGATCCGCGTTAGCCCATTGGCGATAATCTGATAGCAGTTGATGCATTAGTTTCTGCTTAATCCGCAGTAAAACACTTTTAAGTAATCCATTGCCAGTTGTTTCGATAATGGGTTGGGGGGTGAGGGAAATGGGAAAGGGAACATCCACCCGAACTTTTAAATCCGCTTTGCCTTTCAGCGTTGTTTGGCTAGGGTTTGACTCAGGATAGAGTTTCCCCTTGACTTCTAGGGTAAAGCGTTGATTGATGTAGTCCAATCCAGGAATGTCGCAATCTACTGATCGCAGATGAACTGTACCGTCACCATCTGCCCAAACTTTGAGAATGACTCGCGGTTGAAAGGTTAACGACATAAAATGCAATGGACGCATCTTCAGGCGAAACTGCTCTGGACTCAGTTGCTCGATCAGATTCGGATCAGCGATCGCGTGTACCAGGCGTTGGGGTTGACGTAAATAGTGCTGAATGGGGACAGGTTGTTCGGGTACAGTAATTTCTACGGATTGGGATGCGGTAAACTGGTTGGTCATAAGGTGGGAGTACTGTTGCGTCTCGTCTAAGTTTCTTAATATTAATCTTACTTTAATTAAAGTTTATTTACTTAACGGGGTCAATTTTCTCAGGTTATCGAGATTATCGCGTCTGTTCCATGAAACAACAGCATATAACTTAATCCTTACTCTGATTGTAGAAATTATGATCGCCAAGCGTTATCTTCCTAGAGAAGACTTTTAGTGCCTCGATCACTCCAACTGTCTAGTCCTAAGGAAGGAAAATCTTAAATCTTACGCCTAAGAATAAAGAATCAAGATTATAAGGTCAAACGTATTCTATGTCAATTGCAATTGCCCATCTTGGACCACCAGGAACTTATGCGGAAGCGGCTGCTTTAGCTTACTGTCGTACCCTTGCCCGTGAATGTGATTCAAAACCCTGGTTATGCCCTTATCCCAGCATTGCCCAAACTCTGCACGCCGTCGCCCAAGGGCAAGCGGATTTGGCGGTGGTGCCTGTGGAAAATTCCATTGAAGGCAGTGTCACGATTACGTTGGATACTTTGTGGCAACTGGAGCAACTGCAAATTCAACAGGCATTGGTTTTACCCATCCAACATGCCTTGTTATCACGGGCTTCTCGTCTACAGGCAATCCAAACAGTTTATTCTCATCCTCAAGCCCTTGCCCAATGTCAAGGGTGGCTCCAGAGGTGTTTGCCCTCGGTGCAACTTGTACCCACAAACTCAACCACAGAAGCCTTACAGCATCTGGATACCGACTATACGGCAGGCGCGATCGCGTCCCAACGGGCGGCGATGCTTTACCAGTTACCTATCCTGGCTGCTGCTATCAATGATTATCCTGACAACTGTACTCGCTTCTGGATTGTCGGTCAGCAACTATCCCCTGGCGGTAGTCATACCTCCTTGGCGTTTAGCACCCCTGCCAATGTACCGGGAGCCTTAGTTAAACCCCTGCAAGCCTTTGCCCAGCGAGAGATTAACCTAAGTCGGATTGAGTCTCGCCCAACCAAGCGATCGCTGGGTGAGTATCTTTTCTTTATTGATTTAGAAGCCGATGCCTCGACACCCTTGGTGCAAGAGGCACTCTCAGAAGCTGCCGCTCATACAGAAATTCTGAAAATCTTTGGCAGCTACAGTGTCATACCGATTGAATCAATGGCACTGATTGAGGATTAATCAACCAATTAGGGGTGTTGAATAAGTCTTGTGGTGGGGAGAGGCAATAGGGAATAGGCAATAGGCAACAGTTTCTAGTTTCTAATTAAATGCATCTTTTAAAACCGTGCGGGCAGCCAAATGGTTGCGCGTCGAAGTAAGGATTTCAGCTTCGCGTTCCAGACGCGCTGCTGTATCCTGCATTTCTAACAAAGCTTGTTGTTCCGAGGCGACGCCGTAAAGATTGCCCGCTACCCAATAGGATAATTCTAAGGGAAGATCTGGCAAGTCTTCTGGCAGCTCGATTTTCTGATCTGTCAGCTTCGCAGAAAGATGGACAACATCTCGCAGCAATTGCTCAACGGATGTGGAAATTTCTTTCAAGTCCTTTTGGGAGGGTTGATCCTCTATCCATTCCACCAACCCGACGCGATAGGGTTTTTCGCGGACATATTCTAAAACCCGGAATCGTTGCTGACCCAGGGTTAAGACTTTCATCCGATCATCAGGCAGACGCTGGAAATGTATGATTTCAGCGCAGCAGCCAACGGCGGCGGGTTGACCTTGCACCGGGTCCCACATTAATACCCCAAAACGCCGATCGCTTTCCAAAATCGTGTTCATTAGGATACGATAGCGAAACTCAAAGATATGTAGGGGCAGAGGTCGTCCCGGAAATAGAACCACTTCTGGTAGTGGAAACAAAGGAAGTTCTCTAACAGCAATTGAGGAAGAGGATGCCATTGTGCCTTGGTGAAAAGGGTAACTGCGCTTCTTTACCTACTTTAACGGATTTTGGGGGGACAAGAAGCCACCATTGAAGCAGAGGAGTTGATGCAGTGGGGGGAGCTGAGGGAGCTGGGGAAGATCTTAGCTGTTCACTTATTTCTGTCAAACGGCGCTAAAGCGGATACCAAAACCCTTAACCAACTTTCTATTCTCTCTGTTCTACTTTCTTGCCCTCCGACCCTTCTCCCCTTCTTGCCTATAACTTCACTTCAATATCCACACCAGCGGGTAAATCCAGTTTCATCAGGGCGTCAATGGTTTTGGACGATGGCTGATAAATGTCAATTAGCCGTCGATGAGTACGTGTTTCAAAATGTTCCCGTGAATCTTTATCGACGTGGGGCGATCGCAAGACACAATAAATACGACGTTTGGTCGGTAAGGGAATTGGACCAACGGCGGCTGCATTGGTGCGATTGGCTGTATCCACAATCTTTTCACATGACGTGTCAAGCAATCGCCGATCAAATGCTTTAAGACGAATCCGAATTTTTTGCTGTTGAATCGTTGCCATTGTTTTGAATTGTCTAGGTTCTGAAATAATTAGGAGTTGTGAAGTACCCCAACTTGCTTCGCTCTTATTTGGGGCTTCCAACTAGCAAGCAAGGACGGTTTTATTCGTCTTCGGGGTTTCCCGGTGGTCGAGTTCCGAGCCGCGCAAGGACTACATCATTTACTTAAGTTTCAACACAGAGAATAAGGAGCAGAGACGCTGATCGTGTTCTCTGCTCCTACTCCCCCGAGTCAGAACAGGGTTACTTGATGATCTTAGAAACGACACCTGCACCGATGGTGCGACCCCCTTCGCGAATCGCAAAGCGCATTCCTTGCTCAATCGCGATCGGGTTAATTAGCTCTACGGTCATTTTGATCCGGTCTCCCGGCATGACCATTTCCACGGTGCTACCATCATCAGCGGTGTAGGAATTGATGGTTCCGGTTACATCGGTGGTACGAACGTAGAACTGAGGGCGATAGCCAGAAAAGAAGGGAGTATGACGTCCTCCTTCTTCTTTTTTGAGGACATACACTTCCGACTCAAACTGAGTGTGAGGCGTGATTGAACCGGGCTTGGCAATTACCATTCCCCGCTCAATATCTTTTTTCTCAACACCTCGGAGCAGAATTCCGGCATTGTCACCTGCCATCCCTTCATCGAGACTCTTCTTAAACATCTCGATACCTGTGACGGTTTTCTTGACGGTATCCCGGAGTCCAACTAACTCAACTTCGTCGCCAATCTTGACTTTACCCCGCTCGATCCGACCTGTGGCGACTGTCCCCCGACCGGTAATGGTGAAGACATCTTCAACTGCCATCAGGAAGGGCTTATCTACATCCCGTTCTGGGGTAGGAATGTGAGCATCGACCTCGTCCATTAACTGGTAAATCTGATCCACCCACTCATTGTCACCCTTCTTAATATTTGGGTCAGAGGTGAGAGAATCGAGTGCCTTTAACGCCGAACCCGCGACGATGGGAATATTATCTCCATCGAATTCATAATCACTGAGGAGTTCGCGGACTTCCAGTTCCACCAATTCCAGGAGTTCTTCGTCGTCCACCTGGTCTTTCTTATTCAAAAAGACCACCAAGTTAGGGACGCCAACCTGCTTGGCAAGGAGGATATGTTCCCGCGTCTGGGGCATCGGACCGTCAGCTGCGGAAACCACCAGGATCGCGCCATCCATTTGAGCCGCACCCGTGATCATGTTTTTCACATAATCAGCGTGTCCGGGGCAATCAACGTGAGCATAATGACGATTATCCGTCTCATACTCAACGTGAGCGGTGTTAATCGTAATCCCCCGCGCCTTTTCCTCTGGTGCCGCATCAATGTCGTCGTACTTCTTGGCGGTTGCTTGACCTGATGCCGCCAGAGTCATGGTAATGGCAGCCGTCAGCGTTGTTTTACCATGGTCTACGTGACCAATTGTGCCAATGTTGACGTGGGGTTTAGTCCTTTCAAACTTTGAGCGTGCCATGAATTACGTTTTCCTTTTCTTAGTTATGCGTTCCCTTTACTCTTAGCAATGATAGCTTCAGCCACATTACGAGGTACTTCATCGTAGTTGCTAAACTCCATTGAGAAGATACCTCGACCTTGGGTCTTCGACCGGATATCCGTAGCATAACCAAACATCTCCGCTAATGGAACTTTAGCCGAAACTTTGGCTAGACCTTCTTCGGTTCCCATCCCTTCAATTTGACCACGGCGGGAGTTGAGATCGCCCATGACATCTCCAAGAAAGTCTTCAGGCACTTCAACTTCCACTTTCATCATTGGTTCAAGTAACACGGGTGCAGCCTTCGTTACGCCGTTTCTAATTGCCATTGAACCAGCAATTTTGAACGCCATCTCTGAAGAATCCACGTCGTGGTACGAACCATCGACTAATGTGGCTTTGACATCAATGAGGGGATATCCCGCTAGGATACCCGATTCGCAGGCTTCTTTCATACCCTGCTCGGCTGGGGAAATAAATTCCTTCGGTACGGAACCACCCACAATCTTGGAGACAAATTCAAATCCACTACCGGTTTCACCTGGCTCCAATTCAATGACGACATGACCGTATTGACCTTTACCGCCACTTTGACGGATGAACTTGCCTTCAGCTTGGACGGATTTGCGAATCGTTTCTCGGTACGCCACCTGAGGGGCACCGACGTTCGCTTCAACTCGGAATTCCCGCAGCATCCGATCAACCAGAATTTCCAGATGGAGTTCACCCATTCCCGCAATCACGGTTTGATTGGTTTCTGGGTCGATACTCACCCGGAATGTTGGATCTTCTTCCGATAAGGCTTGCAGGGCTTTGGACAACTTCTCCATGTCCTGCTTAGTTTTGGGTTCTACGGCTACTGAAATCACTGGTTCTGGAATATAAAGCGATTCCAAAATAATCGGTGATTCTTCGCCACAAATTGTATCACCCGTTGTCGTTTGCTTGAGACCAATTGCCGCACCCAGGTCACCAGCGCGTAGCTCGTCCACCTCAATCCGTTCGTTGGATTTCAAGATAATCAGCCGGGAGATGCGTTCCTTCTGATCTTTGGTGGAGTTGAGAATGTAGCTGCCTTTTTTCAGGACGCCTGAGTAGACCCGCATAAAGGTTAAACGACCATAAGGATCTGACATGATTTTAAATGCCAGCGCCGATAGGGGAACTTCATCATCGGCGGGTCGGCTATCCGGCGTGCCATCGGGCAATAGTCCCTGAATTGGCGGAACTTCCGGCGGAGAGGGTAGATAGTCTACCACTGCGTCTAGGAGTAACTGGACGCCTCTATTTTTGAAGGCTGAACCACACAGCACTGGGACAATCGTGCCAGCAATAGTGCCTTGACGCAGGGCAGAGCGAATTTCGTCTTCGGTGAGTTCTTCTTCTGCCAGATATTTTTCTAAGAGCGCTTCATCGGTTTCCGCTACGGCTTCGATCAGCTTGACTCGGTATTCTTGAGCTAGCTCTTGCACCTCTGCGGGGATTTCGGTGTCTTGCATATCCGTACCCAGGTCATTGGTATAGATCCGGGCACGCATTTGGACAAGATCGACAATCCCGTGGAAATCACTTTCACTGCCGATGGGAATTTGGATGGGAACCGCATTGGCACGTAGGCGATCGCGCATTTGCTCGTATACTTTGAAAAAGTTAGCACCCGTGCGATCCATCTTGTTGACAAAGGCAATCCTCGGTACCCGGTAGCGATCCGCTTGACGCCACACGGTTTCCGATTGGGGCTGGACACCTCCCACTGAGCAGAATACCGCAATTACACCATCCAAAACTCGCATCGAACGTTCAACTTCAATCGTGAAGTCTACGTGACCTGGTGTATCAATGATGTTAATCCGGTGTTCCAACCAGTTGGTGCTGATGGCAGCAGCAGTAATTGTAATTCCCCGTTCCCGCTCTTGCGCCATCCAGTCGGTCACGGCTGTCCCTTCATGGACTTCGCCTAGTTTGTGAACGATTCCTGAGTAAAACAGAATTCGTTCTGTTGTTGTTGTTTTGCCCGCATCAATGTGGGCGGCAATCCCGATATTGCGTATTTTCCCAAGCGGGATGGTACGTGCCACAGCTACCTCCTTCGTCTGTGCCGCAAGTTTACACGTTGCTATCTCTTTACAATTCTATACTTTGTTTAACCTTTTAGGGTTTTGTCCTGTGTTCTTAGTACCGATAATGAGCAAACGCTTTATTAGCATCTGCCATTCGATGGGTTTCTTCCCGTTTCCGAATCGCATTTCCGGTTTCATTTGCCGCATCCATTAGCTCATTTGCTAATTTACTCGCCATACTTCTCCCGGAACGACTACGGGAAAACTGGATCAGCCAACGCATCGCTAATGTTATTCCGCGTTCTGAGCGGACTTCCATGGGAACTTGATACGTCGCCCCTCCAACCCGACGGGCTTTCACTTCCACTAAGGGAGTGACATTCCGTACCGCCTCTTCAAATACCTCTAGGGGTTCCTTTCCGGTGCGTTCTTGAATGATTTTGAAGGCGTCATAGATAATCCCAGATGCTACTGATTTTTTGCCATGATGCATAATCCGGCGCACCATCATACTCAGTAGACGGCTGTTATAAACCGGATCAGGGGGGATAGGACGCTTTTTAACTACTGTACGACGAGACATAATAAGCCTTTACAAAATACATACACGGCAATTTAACGATTTAGTCCTAGAACGGTTTTTTCTCCAGGTTTAAGAGTCGCTTGAAACAACAAGCCACTTCTCCATACTGTGCCAATAAAGCAACCCAAAACGAGCCGCTATGGGTCAGTCTAACCGGATGAGGGAAGACTGAAAAACGCTTTCTTGGCTTACTTAGGACGCTTGGTTCCATACTTGGAACGACCTTGCTTGCGATCTTTCACACCTGCTGTATCGAGCGTGCCGCGAATAATGTGATATCGAACACCTGGTAAATCTTTAACCCGTCCACCTCTAATCATGACGACTGAGTGTTCTTGCAGGTTATGACCAATTCCTGGAATATACGCCGTTACCTCAAAACCCGATGTCAGACGTACCCTTGCCACTTTCCGCAGGGCTGAGTTCGGTTTTTTGGGAGTTGTGGTGTAAACACGGGTGCAAACGCCCCGACGCTGTGGACATTGTTTCAATGCAGGCGATTTGGTCTTCGCCTTCATTTTGGCACGTTCGCTACGAATAAGCTGCTGAATAGTGGGCATGAGTTACAGCGCGTAAAATTCCTTCACGGTTTCAAGTATTGACAAATTCTGATTGTACCGACCTTTGGCTAACAATGTCAATTGTTTTGTCCTTGGTCAGTCGTCATTTGTCCTTGGTTACTACACTTAGCAGCAGTCCTCACGCCTTAACTCGAAACGAATTGCCGCAGCCACAGGTTTCTGTTGCATTTGGGTTATAAAAGCGAAACCCGCCCCCCATCAGATCTTCGGAATAATCCAAGGTTAGATTGGTTAAATGCTTAATACTCGCTTCATCCACAACAACAGCGACGCCTTGACAATCATAGATGCGATCGCTCGCTCTAACGGCATCATCAAACTCCAGAGTATAGTATAAATCTGCACATCCTCCTGACTTCACGCCTAAGCGTAATCGAGCTTGCTGTTGCTGGCGTTTGGTTTGCAGGCGTCTAATTTCATCGGTTGCCGCTTGACTCAGTGTAATCATGGGTTTAGTCCACCTACTGATTGATTGATAACGATGAGAACTGTCCTCACTTAGAGCCAAAAAAATTTCCTCCCTTAGTATTAGGGAGGAGCCAATTTTGGTCAAGCTAATACAGTAAGCCGTACTAGCGGCTTCAGTCCATCCAACCAATTAGGTGTTTGACTCATTGCGGGCGTAGTCATCTTCATAGCGAATAATGTCATCTTCGCCAAGGTAC
>CAZNNK010000244.1:3215-8440 GCA_964574085.1 uncultured Coleofasciculus sp. | reverse complement strand
AGTGCGAGCATCTTGCTCGCTACCCATTCCCAATTTAAATGCATGACAGCTTACCCAAGCCGTAAATGTAAAATACGGATATTGCCATAGCGACCATTCTGGAGAGGCGCGATCGCTCCTCATCCCCAGTCGCCCTGTCATTAAAATTAATTGAAGCCATTTAGCCAATCTTAACCCGATGGGTAAAATGCCGCGATCGCGATTCTCCTGACAGGAGTTTTGAGTCAGGAAATACTAAATCCAAGGAGCATTATCCATCAAAGCATTTAAAATTTTCTGGAAGTTTTGACGGAACACTACGGCTAATAAACCACAGAATAGTGTAGTGGCTGCCATCACCCACCAAAAGTGAGTGACGTGCCATACACCGCCGAATAGGGCAAAAATAATTAGTCCAGCACCAGCGCCCCCTACAAACAGTAGAGTTGTTTCTTTAAAGGTGCGTGGTTTTGATTCCATAAGATCACCTCCTGAGCCGAATAACACTTGTTTTTTTTATGATAACGAGGCGATCGCGCCTTTGCCATAGCGTTAAGTCATTCAAAGGAATGACAAAAGTCATTGATGCTTAATTCGGCATCGCTTTAACCCGTGCTAATCGGGATTGAAGCCGAGCAAAATAAGCCGATTGGTATCTATTTGCTCTATGTATCCCATGCAGCCCGCGCCCATCTTCACCCGATTGGATGAACTCATTGGGTGAATTCAAATTGAATGAGATTACGCTATGAAATGGAAAACTATCAAACCTATCTTATGGATCTAATGATTTCAAGGATTTCGCATCAGAACAGTCATAAATTTCGATAGTATTGCCACGACGAAGCATCCGTTTTCCCAGCTTGGGAAACTCAGCAATTTCTATGTCTAAGTTTTCTCCTCCCATTAAATATACGAGATCTTCGTCGCCCGTGTTTCTGAGATGATGGGCAACCGAAGGCGTTGGAAATCCCATAAAGTCTCCTGAAACGACTTCAAATTCATCCCCGTCAATTTCCGCAATCCCCTTCCCTGATAGGATGTAAATCCATTCTTCCTCGCGATAGTGGGAATGATAAACAAAGGATTCCTTACCCGGAGCAATTCTGGCAAAGTTAACTCCAGTACGCTTTAGTCCAACTGTCCGCCCTAAATAAGTCCCAGATATTTCGGAATTTGGATTCCAGGGATGTGAAAAGGTTTGCATACTGTCGGCAATCTGTTTAGCTTGTAGAATTGGATAGGTTTTGTCTTCCATTATGACTCTCAGTGTGTATTGATAATAGTCTATTTTGTACTCATAATATATTGTATTTTAGGGTTAAATTCTTAAAAGAAAGGACAACAGTCATTGATGCTTAACTCTGCATCGCTTTAACCAGTGCAGGTCTAGATTGAAGCCGAGCAAAATAGGCGGCGATGTGGGTATAGTTCTCGACTAACAATCCCAGACTATTGACTGACAACAAGCTGACGGCTAGCATAATATCTGCACCCGTGAAATCGTCTCCGACAATGTAGGTATTATAGGTTAACTCATCGTCAACCAACGCGATCGCGATGTCAAGTTCCTCCCGCATGGCAGTAACTATCGCAGGTGTGACAGGAGCAAACCGTCGTATAGCATTAACATAGGGGTTGATGGTTCCCTCCGGAAAATGCATCCATTGCAGGTATTTGGCACGCAAGGGTGAACCGATTGGTGGCGCCAGACGACCTTCACCATAGCGTTCAATTAAATACTCTATAATTGCGCCCGATTCGCCAATGGTTATCTCGCCATCTTCAAGCGTCGGGAACCTTCCCGTTGGCGTTTTTTGCGCGAATAGTTTCCCCTCAACAGGGGGGACAAATTCGACTGATTCCAAACTATAATTTAAACCGAGTTCTTCAAGTAACCAAAGCACTCTCAGAGAGCGGGTCATTGAATTGTGATAGAGCTTGAGCATAAGTAGTCTGACACAATTAAAGTTAACGGTTAAGATTGGGTAACAGGGAACAAATCAAGCGGCGACAGTTTCGCGAGAAGCAAGCTACGTCATTGGTAAGGGAAAAGGGGGTTATTTACAGAATTTAATAGAGTTGAGTTTATTTCCACCAACCTACTTAGCTATTTGCTGCGGCTTCTCTGATCACCTCTGAAACTTCTTTGGCGTGAGAAATCATAGCAAAATGGCTTGATTCTAAAGCAACTGTTGTTGCCTGCATTCGTTTTGATAAATCACGCTGTAAATCAGGTGGAACAGCCTGATCATTGTTCGCAATAATATACCAGCTTGGTTTATTTTTCCATGCGGGTGTATCTGCTTTTTCTTCCGGTAGCGATGCAGATGGAGCGGTTTGAGTCCCATAGATTAATGATGTTTGTTTTGCCGAAAGGTCACCCGCGAGAATCGTTTGTACACCTTCTTTGGAAATCCAAATAAAGCCATCTTGCTCTTGAAAATGCGGCGACGGAGATCCATAGTTACTCATTAATCTATCATTGATTCGCCAGCATCAGGAGCAAGGGCGGCAATATAGACTAAGCCAGACACTCGTTCATCATTGCCAACTTGGGTAATAACCATACCGCCCCAGGAATGACCAACCAGAATGCATAGACCTTCGATACGAGCCAAAGCACGCTTGGTTGCAGCAACGTCATCAGCCAGGGAAGTGAGGGGGTTTTGAACCGCAATAACGTTATAGCCTTCTGCCAACAACGTCGAAATTATATTACGATAACTAGACTCATCTGCCCAAAAACCGTGAACCAATACAATATTTTTAATTGTACTCATCATTGTTTTCCTTTAGCTTTAAGTCATCCTAGAATCAACTCCCGACAATTGGAGACGTTCCAGGGTCACGTCTCTACACTACACTGATGCTCTAGTTTTACCCCGTTTTTCTGTTCTCTGTTTCTTGTTTCGTGTTCTTACCCTAGTTCCTTTTTTACGATTATTATCCCCAAAACTATCATGGAGCAATGTATAGAAACAGGGAATAATAAATAGCGTTAATCCCGTTGCTAGGGATAACCCTGAAAACACAACCACACCTAACGGTTGTAAAAATTCTGACCCTTTGCCAATCCCCAAGGCTAAAGGAAACAAGCCTAAAACCGTGGTAATCGTAGTCATCAAAATTGGTCGTAACCGTTGCGGTGCGGCTTGCAAAATGGCGGTTTTGCGGTCAACCTTTTCCCGGTAATAAATTTGATTGGCAAACTCCACCATCACGATCGCGTTATTCACGACAATCCCTACCAGGAGTACCGCCCCCACTAGAACCGTTGCGCCCATGGCGGTTTGGGTGACATAGAGTCCCAATATTCCCCCAGCTAAGGCGAGAGGTACGGTGAGCATAATCACTAAGGGGTCAATTAGGGAATTATACTGCACCGCCATGACCACAAACACCATAAATGCGGCTAATCCTCCCAGCAGCTTCAGAGAATTTTGGAGTTGCTGATTGGTTTCACTGGCGGAACTAGGTAAGATAGAAACCCCCTCCGGTAAATCTAATTCAGCTAATACCGCATTGGTTTCCGCTAACGCCTCACTCAGCGTTGCACCTTCATTCAATGTCCCTGCAATTAAGAACACCTGGCGCTGATTAATCCGCTGAATTTCACCCGGCGCTTGTCCTTGATCAATCGCCGCCACATCACCCAAATAAATTTGGCGATTATTAGTCGTAAATAGGGGTAACTCTTTAATCTGAGACACACGCTGAATCGCCGCTTCATCAAGCTGTACCCGCACATCTACTAAGCGATCGCCCCGTTGTAACTGTGTCGATACCGAACCTGCGATCGCGGTTTGAATGGTATCGCCAATTTCCTGGGCGGTTAACCCCAATTGGGCGACTCGTTCCCAGTCGGGACGAATCTGTATTTCGGGTTGACGATCATCCGCATCCGGGCGAAATCGGGCTAAGGTTGCGCGTTCATCTAACGCTTTTAACACTTGACGCCCTGCGGCTTCTAATTGCTGCGTATTGGTTCCTTGTAAGCCAATATCTAAATCCGCCCCACGAACGGGTGAATTACTTAAAATAATCCCCCGCACTTCACCGGGGCTGAGGCGCAGACGAGTTTGGACTAAATTTAATGTCTGCAATTCCTGATTGACTCGTCCAATAAATGTCTCGACATTACTATCCGATTTTAGCGCAATTGTACTGGTTCCTCGTAACAAGTTTTCTGAGGTATTTCCGCCAAACAGAAACCCGCCGGATGTGGTAAACGCATACTCGGTTTCCGGTTGCGCCAAGAGAATATCATCCACCGCCATCATCACTTGGCGATTTTGTTCCAGGGTGGTTCCTGGTGGAAATTGGGCAAACATTCGGGCTTGTCCGGTATCAATTCGGGGTAGAATTTCTTGGGGAATTTGACTGGCTAAGGCTAAACTTCCGCCACCCAGAATTAACACAGCCAGGGCGATAACTAAAAGCCGATACCGCAGCACCCGCGCTAGAAAACGTTGATAACCCAAGGTTGCAGCTTCAAACCGACGATTAAAGCCTTGTAATAGCCAAAATCGATTTAAACCACTGGATCGAGGAATGGCTAATAGGCGAGAAGACAGCATGGGGACGACTGTTAACGCCACCACTAACGACGCAGCGACAGCAAAGCTAATAGTTAAAATTAATTCGCTAAACAGGAGGGAGAAAAAGCCACCAATGAGTAAAAATGGGAGAACAGCAACTAAATTTGTACTGGTGGAGGCTATCAGCGCTGATTCGACCTCTTGGGAACATTGTTCAGCTTGGGAAATGATGGCTTGAGGCGGGGCGGGTTTAGTTCCGTTATCGGTTAAATCCGTCTCTACACCTGGATGATCAGACACACCCGCCGCGATCGTTTCTAGCATAACAATCGCATTATCTACAACAATCCCCACACCTAACGCCAATCCGCCTAAACTAAACACATTCAGGGATAAGCCAAATAACTGCATTAAAATCACAGCAGCTAGGGTGGCGAGGGGAATGGCGATGACAATAATTAAAGTTTGTCGCAATGAACCCAAAAACAATAGCACCGCAAAGGCGGCTAAGGTTGCTCCCACTAACCCCGCACTGGTGACATTAGAAATCGAATTCTGGATAAAAATGGATTCATCTAATGTGGCGACTAATTCAATATCCTCGGTGATTAAACCCGATTGGCGAAGCTGTTCAATGCGTTTTTTGACACCATCGACCACTTCAATCGTATTCGCATCGGGTTGTTTTTGCACACTAACTTTAAC
>CAZNNK010000244.1:0-3205 GCA_964574085.1 uncultured Coleofasciculus sp. | reverse complement strand
GGTTCTCCATTGAGAAAGACAAAAACTCGTTGGTCTTCTGTCCCATCAATCACCTCAGCAAAATCTCGCAGATAGACCTGACGCGAACGATTTGTTTCCTCTGTATCCTCTATCTCAAAGGACAAATTCCGCAATTCGTCCGCATCCTGAAATCGTCCCATCGTTCGCGTCAAGGGTTCTGATTCTTCCCCCCGTAGTCGTCCTCCGGCTACATCCTGATTTCGTTCATCCAAAGCATCTAGGACATCGGTTAATCCTAATCCTAATCGCTGTAAACGAGTGGGATCAATCAACACGCGCACCTCTTCCCTTACCCCACCCGATACATCGACGGAGGCGACGCCAGGAACTACACTCAGTTCACGGCTGAGTTCTTCATCCGCAAAGACGCGCAAATCTACGTCCTTTAAAGATGAAGATTCCAGCGCTAATTCATAAACCGGTAATTGAGACGGATCAAATTTAAATAAACGCGGTTCTTCGATAATATCAGGTAAATTGGATTGAGCGCGATTATACGCCGCTGTTGCATCATTTAGCGCCTGGTCTATATTACCGCCCGGTCGAAAAAATAAGTCTAAACTAATTCGTCCCTCGCGAGTTTGGGAAAAGACTTGGACAACACCCTCCGTCGCACTTAATCCTTGTTCCAAAGGTTTGGTAATTTCCTCAACCGCTACCTCTGGCGAGATACCGGGCGCCCCTAAACGTAAGCCAATACGGGGATAGGTGATCGAGGGTAATAAATCGACCTGAATCTGGAGAATAAAGAATATCCCTAGCACAATTACGGCTAGGGTTAAGACTAGGGTACCGATATGGCGGCGAATCGCGATCGCACTAATACTGAGTTTGTCATTTGTCATTTGTCAAAACACTGATTTCACAGATTTATTTGATAGGTTGGGGTGGAGAGGTGAGAGAGAATGACACTGATTTCACAGATTTATTTGATGGTTTGAGGTGGAAAGGTGAGAGGGGGTAACAGGGATTTTACTCAGAGGTTAGTTTTCTTTCATTTATTATTAATCGTATCGGGTTGAATTCTGACTCCCTGCTTTCGATACTTAGTCAGCAAAAGTTGTTGATAGTTACTGGCTGGTTGATTAGGAGAAACCTCCAACCGATCAAGCGACTCAAACCATTGTAGCCATGCTTTTTTCACATCACTGTTAGGCTTATCTGTAGCTTTGCTGTGTTGTTGCTTGTACCTCAAAAAGTCGATAAAATCGCTGACTTCCTGTAAGAGTGGCTCCGGCAATTGTTGCAATTTGGCAATAGTGGTTTCGCGAATCGTCATCATAATTCCCTCGTCCAAAATTTCCCCGTGCTAGTCTTTGACTATTATAAGAGTCGCAACCATGACGGTTCAATTCTCTCAGCCTGAGTACCGACGACTGACCCCTATTATTCAGACGTTAGCAGACTTTGCCACGGCACGCGATCGCAGGCTTGTTAAAATCGATGTAATTCCTATCCTTAGATCACCGCAATATTCAAATCACCCTAGAAATCTCTGATCGCCTCGGTGAAAAACTGCAACAATTGGGCGATGGTCTCCCAGAAGCCCTGGATCGCGCCCTTCAGGAATTCACCTCCGCAGAAACGATCTTGTATCAAGACGAAATTTAGATTGTCGAATAAAAACCGTAGGGGCGCAAAGCTTTGCGCCCGATTTACAGCCGTTTTAAAGTTAGTAGACTACAGACGATGATTGTGCTGAACAGCAAGCCGATACAATTTTGTATTCCATAAACATACGAATAGAAACTGTTTATTTCATGGTTACTGTTGGGTAATTGTGGAGAGAAATCCGGGAGCATCCCGTTTGGGACAAAGCATTACCTAAAGTAACGCAATTGCAAGGGTTTCAGCCCCATTTAAAGAGCCAACGTGCCAAATTGGGATGCTCCCAGAAATCCGGAGTAACGATTACAAACTAAAACTGGGTTCTCTTTGATGCTATTTTAAGTGAACGCTGTGTCTGCATTGCAATATTAAGCTTATCTGCTAGTTTCTGACGATCCCTAAATCTTATATCGTGCATATAGCAGTGACGCAGAATAATCTCTTTTAAGAAACGCTGGCAAATGTAGTTTTTAGAAAATTCAATTTTCAATTTATCAATTTTATTAAAATCTATTCTTTTTTCAAACTGTAGTTCAATAATTTCTTGAATTAATTGCAATATAGGATTTTTTTTGTTTTCAGTTACTTTAACATAGATTTCACGACCTTGGGGAGAACCTAGAGAAAACGAAATATAGTAAATCATATTCAAAATTAGCGTGTAATTTACTCCCAAATAAAAATACTCAATTTCC
This sequence comes from uncultured Coleofasciculus sp., assembly GCA_964574085.1. Taxonomy (GTDB): domain Bacteria; phylum Cyanobacteriota; class Cyanobacteriia; order Cyanobacteriales; family Coleofasciculaceae; genus Coleofasciculus. The sequence continues at coordinate 881 of CAZNNK010000244.1, read as the reverse complement.
CGAATAATTTGTGAATCTGAAATATTTGGGTTCTGAGCTATCATGTTTTTTATTTTCCTGATTGATTTTTCTCGCAAAGATTCGGTCAATCTTATCAAAACGCTAAGAAATCTTAGTGAAACCGAAAGTGATTCTTCATAGATTAATTCTAGGCAGCTTCTTTCTAGGGAACCAATCCTATTTCTAAAAATTTGTCCACAGACTTCAATTGAACGGGCTACTTTGTAGGTTTTTTCTATAAAATATGATAGATCTTCGTCTTCGTCTTCGTCAATATAGCTATTATGAGCTTCTTGTTCTTCTTCAAGAATGTCTTTTTTTCTATCTTGTTTTAAGCGTTCTTGTCTTGCGTCACGCTCTTCTAAAATAAGCTCAGGTATTTGTTTAGTGAAATCTTGAAGAAAAGATAGAGAACCTGCTTCTAGTGTTACTTCTTTCTCATCAGAAAAAATATCCATAACCGAAATTAGAATCTCATCAAGAATCCATGGATCTTTAGAATGGTATGTAAGGAACAGTACTATGTTCGATGGCTCTTCAAGATGAATTTTACTGACTAAATATTGTATTTTAGTTTGAGATTTTTTCCCTTTTTGAAGAGAGTCTGCCAATTTTTTTGCCGCAAAAAAGTAAAAGAGATAACGGTAACGAAACCTTAAAATATTATCTGAACGTTGCAGAATAAATGAATTGACTAAATCTCTAATCACTTTGTCTTGATCAACCGGAAGGAAATTATTTGAATATTTTTTAAAGAATGTATCCAATTCAGATTCATCAAGACTCTCGGAGGAAGACTCTAAAATTGCTCCCCCAAGTTCTGATAAAACATTGAAGTATGTATCAATCTCGGTTTGTTTTACATGAACACGCTCTAGGGC
>CAZNNK010000243.1:0-8442 GCA_964574085.1 uncultured Coleofasciculus sp. | reverse complement strand
CTTGTCTCACCTCCATTCTACCATCAAAGTAAAAAACCTACCCTTGTGAGCCCCTCGTTCCCCCCTACAAGAGGGGGGAGGACAGAGGATACTTCGTTTTTGTTGCACGGGAGAAGGGGAACCGGATTCTCTCGCCCCCCTCTCCCCGGCGTGGGAGAGGGGCTGGGGGTGAGGGGTTGAGCTTAAGTTGACACCAATGGATAATATCGTGTCCCTACCCTAAATGGCGTGTGTGCTTACAGCATATTGCAAGTTGGTGAGTGCGATCGCATTCATACTCGAATTTAGTAACATAATGTGCAATCCGGATAAGCTGTTCGGCATTTAAACTTTAATGTCTATAATAGCGAAAGCCCTGTAGTGCGTTTAGCGAAGCCATGCCGCAGGCTTTGCATCTTGCTCGCTATTAATACCTTAATTGAAACCCATGACAGCAGCGTGTAGGATAAGACACAGCAGATTCTCAAACGGTGTAATAACGAGACATCAGATCCACCAATTCCACTCTTATTTGGCTATATTACATCAAGTCTGAAAATGCTTGACCTGCTCAATTGACTCATGCCATACCTTACCCAAGCCGAAGACATTCGCCGCGCGATCGCAAACAGTACTCAAGCCTCTATCCTATGGTTAGATACGGAAGCCGCTGACTATAAAACCGATACGCCGCAATTGTCGTTAATTCAAGTCTTGGCGGATGGAAATGACCTCACGGCTGAGTCTGTCTCGATTCTCGATGTGTTATACCAGCCGGAACTCGCTGATGAGTTTATTGCTAAAGTAATGTACAATCCGGCGATTGAGAAAGTTTTTCACAACGCTAGTTATGACCGGAAATTTTTGGGTAAACGTAAGGCAAAAAATGTCACCTGTACCCTGGAACTGGCAAAAACGATTCCCTACTATCGCCTCCCTGTCCCCAATTATCAACTGAAAACCTTAACTGAATATTTTGGGATATGTCCCCAGGTTGATAAAACCGAACAAACAGGCGACTGGCGCAAACGCCCTCTCTCCCCCCGCCAACTGGAGTACGCGGCTAAGGATGTTGTCTATGTGGCTCAAGTTCACCGTCATTTATTAGACCTCGCTCAACCTGACCCCGCTACCGAGGATATTGAAGCCCTAACCCTACGCTATCGACAAATCGAACATCGCTGGAAACAACTGGATACGGAAATTCAGCAAATTAAGGAACGGCTAAAAGCGGCGATGCAAGCGCAAAATGTCAAAAAAGTCAATGGATTTCGCTTATCCAGTCAAAATCGCACCAGCAAAAAAGTTGCGTTTCATCAATTAGCAGAAGTGACCAAAAAACTAGGGATTGAGTTAGATATATCAGTACAATTGACGAAATCCCTCCAACAGAAGTTAGGGGAGGTAATGGAAGAATTGCCTGTAGAAGAAGAGAATAAAACGACTTGGCGACTCTCGATTACTCAGCCAGAGGAGGAGGATTTGCCGTTTTGACAGACGCGCCGTGGCACATCTCTACAGGTATATCATGTTTTGTTCGTCGTTGTAGCAGTTACCTTGGCAGGTTAGGACATTCTGTACTGTTGCCTATTCCCTATTGCCTTTCCCCACCATTGCCTTTCCCCACCACAGCACTCCCTGTAGCAACCCCTAAACAACTTTAATCAAGCCGTGACGTACTCCATAAATTAAACGGGTAATCGCATCTTCAGCCTCAGAACTTAAGGCATCGTCTAACGGTGCTGTCATTAACTCATACCACTCCGAGAAGCTAATTTGTCCCGTTTGCATAGTTTCAGCAAAGACTAGGGCTAAATTGGATGAGCTGCGGCTGACATTTTGTCGTTTTATTTTTTCTGCAAGTATCATAAGATATACCAAATTCTAAAAATATTCTTTAGCCACACCAAGATTTTAATCAAAATTTTAGGTTTTGTCTGTAAAAATGGGCGATACGCTCGGGCTTTTGAAGTAAAGATTTGTAACAAAAACAGGATGTCGTGGCTGATGTTTACACACCGTAGGGTTTGTAGTAAGCGCTCAACTCGCTTCTGGAACTAAAGTGCCTACTACGAACGACTAACCCCCACGCTAAAATAGACTAAAACTCTGACAACGAGACAGCAACGAAACACCTATGACCACCGCAGCACCCGCAAAAACGAAGTACGAAGCCATAATCGGTCTAGAAACCCACTGCCAACTCAACACCGCCACCAAAATATTTTCCTACTCCTCCACAGAATTTGGCACTCCCCCCAACACCAACATTGACCCGATATGCATGGGACTTCCCGGCGTGCTACCCGTCCTCAATCAAAAAGTCCTAGAATCCGCCGTCAAAGCCGGATTAGCCCTCAACTGCCAAATCGCCCCCTATAGTAAATTTGACCGCAAACAGTACTTTTATCCTGACCTCCCCAAAAACTATCAAATCTCTCAATATGACCTCCCCATTGCTGAACATGGCTGGTTAGAAATAGAACTCATCGATGACAACGGAAACCCCATTGACAAAAAAATCGGCATCACCCGCTTGCACATGGAAGAAGACGCCGGAAAACTTGTCCATGCGGGAAGTGACCGACTCTCCGGTTCCACCTACTCCCTCGTCGATTTTAACCGTGCGGGTGTCCCCCTTCTGGAAATTGTCTCAGAACCCGACTTGCGTTCTGGCAAAGAAGCCGCAGAATATGCCCAAGAATTGCGCCGGATTATGCGTTACCTGGGTATCAGTGATGGCAATATGCAGGAAGGTTCCCTACGCTGTGATGTGAATATCTCTGTGCGTCCCGTCGGTCAAAAAGAGTTTGGCGTGAAAGTCGAGATTAAAAACATGAACTCCTTTAACGCCATTCAAAAAGCCATTGACTACGAAATCGAACGGCAAATTGAAGCCATTGAAAATGAGGAACCGATTCTTCAAGAAACTCGCCTCTGGGAAGAAGGAAGTCAGCGCACGATTAGTATGCGAATTAAAGAAGGGTCTAGCGATTACCGCTACTTCCCTGAACCTGATTTACCCCCAATTGAAGTTTCCAAAGAACAATTAGACCAATGGCGCAGTGAACTCCCTGAACTTCCCGCCGAAAAACGCCATCGCTATGAAGAGAAATTCGGGCTTTCGGCGTATGATACCCGCGTCTTAACTGAAGATAAACTGGTTGCCGAATATTTTGAAGCTGCTGTAACTGCCAATGCCAATCCCAAACAAGTGGCAAACTGGGTGATGGGAGATATTGCTGCTTATCTGAATACGGAGAAACTCGCGATTACCGAAATTGCCCTCAAACCGTTAGTTTTGGCAGAACTCATTCAGTTGATTGAAGACGATACGATTAGCGGCAAAATTGCCAAAGAAATTCTCCCGGAACTCTTGTCAAAAGGCGGTTCAGCTAAGGAAATTGCTGAAAGTCGGGGACTGATTCAAATCTCGGATGTCAGCCAACTAGAAGCCATCATTGATGAAGTGATTGCCGCAAATCCTAAGAAATTGGAACAGTATCGGAATGGTAAAACCAAGCTGCAAGGGTTTTTTGTCGGACAGGTGATGAAGGAAACCAATGGACGAGCAAATCCCAAATTAACCAACCAACTTTTAGGGAAGAAGTTGAAGGGATAAATTTTGGGTTGGGGCGGGTTTTGTTGCCCGGTTATTGGTAATCATCTACATTGATAGGCTAAACCCGCCCCCTACTGATACCATTACATTAAATAAATACCTTTAGTTGAACTCACATCTTACACCAATCATTGTAGGGTGCGTTAGCAAAGCGTAACGCACCATTGTCAAGGTTGTAGGTTGGGTTGACGCCTCCTGCTTAGGCTAAAGCCCTGACTACGAAGCAATTTTAATTACTACTGCAACTGGTGCAAGATGCCAACCAATATTCCCATTAATCCGATAACGTTACGCTTTCCTAAAAAGTTAGAATCTATCTTTTTTGAGGACTACTTTCAAAAGTCAATTAATCAGGTACGGTTGGCATTGCTGCTGGCTATTTTTTTCAACTTAATTTCTGGAGTGTTAGATAATTGGCTCTATCCCGAATCCAAGGACTTATTCTGGTTGCTTGACTCTGGCGCTATTTTTGGACAATTATTCGGTGTATTTCTGCTGACCTTCTTACCTCAATTTAAACGCTTCATGCAGCCGACAATCAGCCTGCTCATTTTATGTATAGTCGGCTCATTAATCGGATTACGGTTAGGAATCAACAAAATCAATTTATATGATACGGTATTTATTATACTAATTCTCTATAACTACACTGCAATTAAATTATTTTTTGTGTATGCCACCTTGATTGGCTGGGGCATTCTCGCTATTTATAATTTTGTTGCCATTGGATTAATCCATACACCTATTCCCGTTCTTGCCCAAAATAATTTACATCTTTTGGTGGCAAATCTCCTGGGAATGTTTGCTAACTATTGGGGCGAGTTTTATATCCGTAAAGATTTCTTGCAGGATCGACTCTTAGCCCAAGAACGAGAAAAGTCTGAGCGATTACTCCTGAATGTTTTACCCTTACCGATAGCTGAGAAGCTGAAAGAAAAACCGACTATTATTGCCGATAGCTTTGCTGAAGCCACGATTCTTTTTGCCGATATTGTTGGGTTTACTCAGCTTTCAGCGCGAATCTCAGCGACTGAATTAGTTGAATTACTTAATAACGTTTTTTCCAAATTCGACCAAATTGCTGAACGCTACGGATTAGAAAAAATTAAAACAATTGGTGATGCTTATATGGTGGTTGGCGGTTTACCGACGCCTAGAGAAGATCATGCGGAAGCTGTGGCAGAAATGGCGCTAGATATGCAGCAAGAAATGGCACAATTTAATCTAGATAATACTGAACCGTTGAGTTTACGAATTGGGATTCATACAGGCTCTGTGGTGGCTGGGGTGATTGGGTTAAAAAAGTTTATTTATGACCTTTGGGGGGATGCTGTGAATACGGCTAGTCGCATGGAATCTCACGGTTTAGCTAATTGTATTCAGGTGAGTCAGGCGACTTATGAGTTATTACAACCAAAGTATCAGTTGAAAAAGCGTGGTGTGATTCAGGTTAAAGGCAAAGGCGAAATGGTAACCTATATTCTTATTAGTCGTATTGGCTGAATGAGTTGGAGGATACCTGTGAAACGAGAGGATGTGTTAGCCATTGTTAAAGCTCATCAATTGAAACTTCAAGAACTTGGATGTCAAGTCGTTGGAGTTGTTTGGTTCTGTGGCGCGGGATGAAGCGAAAGCCGACAGTGATGTGGATTTTCTGGTCGAATTTTCTCAACCGATAGGATTATTGGGTTTTAGTCGCATCCGGCTTTATCTAGAAGATATTTTTCGATTTAGGGACTCAAGATGCGTTACGAGAGCATTTGCGTGAACCTGTTTTGGAGGATGTGATTCGTGTCTTCTAGAGGTTGGCAACTGTGAGTTCAAGATATTTTGCAGGCAATTTCGAGTATTCAGGAACGAACAGCCGGAATAATGTTTCAACAGACGCCAGAAGGGTTCCGCCTAATTGAGGATAATAATTAAGAATAGGTGATGATCTGTAGAAAAGAGTAACATGGGCATTACATCCCGGATTTAGTATTACTACTCCCTCTGCAAGTAAGTAAAACGGCTATTTTTACAACCATTCAATAATTCCAACAGCTTTTTGATTCGATAGGTTCTTTTCCCTAGTATTTCCTTTGAAAGGGTACTTTCTAAGTCAACTAACATGGCTTCTGTTTCTTTCAATATCATTTCATTAAAGCAGGCAATCAACATACTTCTTGTTGTGCTAGATAAACGAATTAATGGTAGCTCTACTGCTTCTCCATCAATACAAATTGTGGTTATTTTGGATCGCCCGACTTGAGCAAAATCTGAATCGGCTAACCACTGATAAAATTCTTCTCCCACCCGAATACTTTGCGGGGGGTTTCCGTTTTCTCCATAGAAACTAATGGTTAACATAATTTATTCTATCCCATATCATTAGTTAGTAAATACGGATTGAGGTATATTTTCAGCAAAAGCAATACCCGCCTGGTTCAGTTTTTGCTTACTCGGTTGAGAAATTCGGTTAGCGCTGACAATTCCAATTACAGTTCCTTGGTTAATAATTATATCCACTTCCTTGCCATAGAGATATTGGGTTTTAATTTCCAGATGGGGGTTACTAATTGACTTTACAGTCGCCGTGGAATCAATCGAGTCATCCTGATTAAAGTGCTGATGGATTTCTCTAATCACTTGTTTGACTTTCAGTGTATCGGCTGAGTTGATAATCTTTATATCACCGTTCTCGTCGTTACCATAGGTTTCCTGACAGGGAATGTTATGGGTCGTTAATTGAACGATGACCCAGCGTTTCAAGTTTCTGTGCTTTTGGAGTATATTTATCAGTCTGTCTTCATCAGATTGTTGTTCCATACTAAATCAGTGACCATCACTCCGGCTAACTCTTAATTGACCCTCGTCGCTAGGGAAACCACTGAATCCGGGAAGCGACGACTTAATACGGGTAACACAGGACAAGGCTTTTTTATCTGTAAGTTGTCTGAGGCTTGTCCACTGAAGGTGTTCCAGCGAAAGGGTCCTTTCTGTGCCGCTGATATCCATAAGAGTCGTTTGGCGCGGGTCATGGCGACGTATAATAGACGATATTCTTCGGCGGTTTTGAGTTGTCCGGCTTTCTCCCAGGCTTCTAAGGCGGTGGGTAGGGGGTGTTCGTGTAAACTGGCGCGAATTTGCGCCCGGGCGACTTCGGCTAGGGTGAAATCGCCTAAGAATTGGGCGGCGGTGGGTATCCAAGGATTACCGGGAATCGTGTCTTCGTGGAGAAAGGGGAGAAATACGTAGTCCCAGTCTAGTCCTTTGGCTTTGTGCATGGTGATGATGGTGAGTTGACGGCGACGTAGATAGCGAGAGTCGGCGTCTTCGGTTTCTACGGGTTCAAACCGTTCGGAGGAGACAATTTCACTTAATGCGGCTAAGGTAGCAGGCATGGCGCTGCTACTATAGGTTTGTTTAACCACTCGTTCGGCGAGTTTATCGGCTGTGGCGAGTTCGGATTGGTCGTACTGTAAGGTGAGGGCTAAGAAGGAAATAAGCTGGTAATGGGGTAATTCCAGACGCGCCCGTAAGAGACTGCGACAGTATCTGGCGGCTTGACGCACTGCGGGCGTGGGATGGGGGTCAAGGAGTCCGGGATAGAGAAATTGTTCGGGATAAGTGGCGAGGGCGTTTAAGTCTTGGGTGGGAATGAGTTGGCGTTTAACTAGAACGTCTAATGCGGCTTTTAGGTAATCGGGAGAATGGGGACGGTCAATAAATTGCAATAATGCCAGTATTTCAATGGGAATGTGGGAATGGCGATCGCTCCCCTGTACATCATACACGTCAATCCCATGCTGGCGTTTGAGATAGTCGAGTTTCTGGGCAATGAAGTTTCCTTGGCGATTTTCTCGGACTAAGACGGCGGCGTTATGGTCTGGGTGGCGGGTGAATAGGTCTATTACCCGTTGTCCCAACAATTCTACCGTTTGATAAATATCACTGGGTTGATAGATTTCTAACCCTCTCCCCTCTGGCTGAGGATTAGCGTCGGTTTGGGGGTCATCCGGGGGTACGGGATGGATGGTTTGGGGACGAAAGGGACGAGTAGATTCATCCTGGTTTTGCGTATAGGTTTGATTCACCCAATTTAAGCTAAAATTAGCGGCATCAATAATAATGGATGTACTGCGACCTGCTTGATCCATCGTAGCTAGGCGCTGTTGTTCCTGGCATTCGGTACAAAAGCGATTAAAATAAATGGGGTCGGCGGGAGTGAACGTGGAGTTAATTGCTTGATTGGGGTCACCCACCCGGATTAAATTCAGGGGAGTGTAAGGATTACTCGGATCAGTGGCTAGGGTTTGTAATAAGCGATATTGGAGGGGACTAGAATCCTGTGCCTCGTCTTCAAAGACGGCAAAAAATTGCCGCTGCCAGAGTTGACGCACGGTGTTATCGTCTAGCACTCGCAAGGCTGCCAGAATCATATCATCATAATCAATAAAATTGCGCGATCGCGTCACTCGTTGATATTGCTCGTATAATCCGGCTGCGATCGCTAAAATGTCATAAGGGTCATTGGTTTGTTGACTGATTAACCAGAGGTCTTCGGGGAATAATCCCGAACTTTTGGCTTCATGAATTACTGTATAGGCTAAAGACGGTAACACTTCGGTTCGCAATACCGATTGTCGTCGCAATCGTTCCGTTTCTTCCCCATCAAAACTTACCCCTTCCAACAAACTAGAATAGCGGCGCGGATTCGAGGCAATCCACTGTTCTACACAAGCGCGAATTAAGCGGTGACTTTGATTCGGGGTGACAACGGTTAGCGTATCTAAATTAATCCCGGATAAATCCGGATGGCGGTTGGCAATATTGAGGGCTAATCCATGCAGCGTATAAAC
>CAZNNK010000242.1:0-8465 GCA_964574085.1 uncultured Coleofasciculus sp. | reverse complement strand
TATACAGGCATGGCAATTCATACTGCCATTAGCTTTATCTTACTGGCGATCGGGATTCTCGGTGCTTCTGCCAACTGGGGGGCGATGAAGGTGGTGATTAGCGATCGCGCTGGGGGTATTATGGCACGGCGTCTCCTCCCCGTGGTGATTAGTATTCCGCCTGTGTTGGGCTGGCTGGCGTTATTGGGCTTTCGCGCTGATCTCTATCCGCCTGGGTTGGGATTTGCCTTTCGCAGTGTCTTGGCAATTATCATTTTTGGTGCTGTAATTTGGTGTAATGCTAGGCGACTGAATGCTATTGATGCCCAGCGACAAGAGTTTCAACAGGCATTGTTAGCCAGTGAACAGAAATTCCATGCCATTTTTGACCAGACGTTTCAGTTTATCGGCTTACTCGAACCGGATGGTACTGTACTCGAAGCCAATCAGACAGCATTGGATTTTGGCGGATTGCGGCACGATCAGGTGATTGGTAAACCCTTTTGGCAAGCCCGGTGGTGGACGATTTCAGCCCAAACTCAAGCCCAATTAAAAGAGGCGATCGCACAAGCCGCTCAAGGTGAGTTTATCCGCTATGAAGTTGAGGTGCAAGGGGCAGGTAATAGGATTGCCACGATTGATTTTTCCCTCAAGTCGATTACCGATGATACCGGAAAAGTGGTGTTACTGATTCCTGAAGGGCGAGATATCACTGAAGTGAAACAAATCGAAGAACAACTCCGCGAGAGTGAAGAACGCTTCCGCCGTGCCTTTGATGATGCTGCAACGGGTGAAGCCTTGGTGACGCCTGATGGTCAGTTTATTCGCGTCAATCGTGCTTTATGTGACTTGTTGGGGTATCAGGAATCGGAATTACTGGCGACAACCTTTCAGGACATTACCCATCCCGATGACTTGGCAACTGATCTGGGCTACGTGCGTCAACTGCTAGCCGATGAGATCCAAGCCTATGAAATGGAGAAGCGCTATTTTCATAAGCAAGGTCATGTCATCTGGATATTGTTAAGTGTTTCGCTGGTGCGGAATAGTCAGAGACAACCCTTATATTTTGTCGGACAAATTCAAGATATTACTCAGACCAAACAAACCCAAATCCAGATGAAAAATCTGGTGACTGAACTCGAACGCAGTAATCGGGAATTAGAAGACTTTGCTTATATCGTGTCCCACGATTTGCTGTCTCCCCTGCATAAATTGCAAATGCTGAGTGACTTGCTTACCGAAGACTATAGTCACGTTCTAGATGAACAAGGGCAGGAGTACCTGAGACGGATGCGTCAGGTCAAAGAGCGAATGCAAACGTTTATCAATGATTTATTAACATTATCGCGGGTGACGACCCAAGCTCAACCCTTTGTTCCGGTCAATTTAAATACGCTTGTCCAAGAGGTGTTATCTGATTTGGATATTCAACTCCAGGAAACGGGGGGAACGGTTGAGGTTGAAAAGTTACCCACTGTCAAGGCTGATCCTCTGCAAATGCGTCAATTGATGCAGAATCTGTTAAGTAATGCGCTGAAGTTTCATCAACCGGAAAAAACGCCTGTTGTCAAGGTTTATTCTCAGCCGAGTCAACTCCCGGATCAGTGTGAAATTGTGGTCAAAGATCAAGGGATTGGCTTTAAGACAGAGTATGAGGAGCAAATCTTTGAGGCATTTCAACGCTTACACAGCCGCCGTCACTATGAAGGTACAGGCTTGGGGTTGACAATTTGCCGCAAAATCGCTACACGCCACGGGGGAACGATTACCGCCTCTAGTCTTCCGGGGAAAGGGGCAAGGTTTACGATTACACTACCGACAAACGTGTAGAGACGTAGCATGCTACGTCTGGGAGCTGGGGAAGCTGGGGAAGATAGGGAAGCTGGGGAAGATAGGGAAGATGAGTTAAGTTACAGCGCTTTTCAAGTAAGTGAGGTACACAGACAGATCCCCGACTTTTGCTTAGAGACTGTACCTCATCAACCTGAAATCTGCTGTAACTCGAAACTCTACCTTAAGCTGTTTGGCATTTAAACCTTAATGTCAATAATGGCGAAAGCCGTGTAGTGCGTTAAGCGAAGCCATGCCGCAGGCTTTGCATCTTGCTCGCTACTAATACCCAATTTAAATGCACGACAGCTTACCTATTCCCTGTTCCCTGTTCCCTAAAATGCGGCAATTATAGTATTAGAGAAATGAATCCCTAAAATCGCCACTCATGCTGGATCACCGTTGCCGCGTTTTACTGGTCGAAGATGACCCTGATGACATCGAGAAACTGGAAAAACTCATAATCCAAGCCAAATCTCCATCGTTTAGCAGAGGATTTGAACTGCTTTGTGCTGAGACACTGGAGGAGGGACGAGGTTATTTGGCGCAAGGAGGTATCGATGTCGTGCTATTAGATTTAATGTTACCCGATAGTCGGGGGATGAACACCCTGCAGACAATGCAGCAAACGGCATCTGATATCCCGATTATCGTCCAGAGTGTTCTCGAAGATGAGCGAGTTGCGGTTAAAGCTCTAGAAATGGGAGCTTATGGCTATTTGCCCAAGGCAAAGCTAGATACCAGTTTACTCGTCTACGCAATTCGCGCCGCCCTAGAGCGACAATATCAACTGGCTCAGCTTGAACAGCATCAGCAGCAGCAAGAGCTAGAAGAGTTAGAAAAGTTAATCTCTGGGGAGATGAACTCAACGCCAAAATCGTCCAGTGTCAAACCCCTGCTCCAGAGAATGCCCGATGTGTTTGAGGAGTTGATGCAACGTTATGGTGATTTAATGGAATGGGCATTAGAAGAACGTGCCTATAAAGTTGAGCATCAGCTATCGATGCATCTGACTAATTTTGCCGAACAGTTGGGGTTACTCCAAGCCTCTCCCCGTGATCTGATCGAGCTACATACGACAACCTTAAAACAAAAAAGCCAAGCGGTGAATCGACGTAAGGCACAAGCTTATACCACAGAAGGACGCTTTTTACTTTTAGAACTTATGGGCAACTTAACCGCTTACTATCGCAGATATTTTATTGGATTGAGTAAAATAAACTTAGAAAAAGATGCTAACAAATCCAGTCCGTCATAAACAGCTGTATGCTAAAGTCCTTAATTACTCCAGCATGTGTGAACGATATCAGCTCAAACTTTATGTTACCGGAGATACCCCCCGATCGCAACGTGCGATCGCCAACTTGTATCGACTCTGTGACCAGGAACTGCCGGGTCAATATAAGATAACGGTTATTGATGTGACCAAATCTCCCCAACTGGCAGAGGCGGAACATATTTTAGTGACACCGACCTTAATTAAAGAATTTCCCAATCCTGTCCAGCGAATTGTGGGGGATTTGTCCGACAAGGAAACGGTTTTATGGGGGTTAAATATCGGCATCAGCCTCAACAAGATTGAGTAATAGCTCCTCTGATGCTATTCTATATTTCCCAAGTTCACTAAAGCAGTAACGGAATGACTCAACAACAACCGTCGGAGTTTATCGAAAAAGTAAAAACGGGCATTTCTGGCTTTGATCTATTATCGGAAGGAGGACTCCCTAAAGGTCGAACCACCTTAGTGGCAGGTACAGCAGGTAGTGCAAAAACGATTTTTGCCTGTCAGTTTTTGGTCGAGGGAATCAGAGAAGGAGAAAATGGCGTCTTTGTCACCTTTGAAGAATCCCCTCGAGCCATTCGCAAAAATATGCGCGGCTTTGGTTGGGAGATTGAACAATGGGAAGCGGAAAAAAAATTCGCTTTTGTTGATGCATCTCCGAAAACCGGAAATCGACCCTTAGTTAGTGGTGAATATGATCTCGGTCCCTTGCTGGCTCGCTTAGAATATGCCATAGAACAAGTCCAAGCGGAACGAGTTTCCATGGATTCCTTAGGCGCTGTGTTTTCTTATATACCCGATATGGCTCAAGTACGCGGCGATTTATTTGATATTGCTTGGGCATTGCGGGAACGGGAAATTACCTCGGTATTGACCTCAGAACGGACTCAGGAATACGGGGACATTAGTCGCTATGGTGTAGAAGAATTTGTAGCCGATAATGTGGTCATTTTACGCAATGTATTGGTGGAAGAGAAACGTCGCCGCACGATTGAAATTCTCAAATACCGAGGCACTCCTCATCAACATGGTGAATTTCCCTTTACGATTTTACCCGATCAAGGTATTGTTGTTCTTCCCTTAACCGCCTCTAAATTAGATCGCAAATCCTCCAAACAGCGAGTTACATCAGGCAATCCTGAATTAGATAATATGTGTGGAGGTGGGTTTTTCCGCGATTCGATTATTCTGGTATCGGGGGCGACAGGTACAGGCAAAACCTTAATGGTGACCGAATTTTTGGCAGGGGGTGTTAACCAAGGAGAACGATGTTTGCTCTTTGCCTTTGAGGAAAGCCGGGAGCAGCTATTTAGAAATGCTGCTGGCTGGGGTAAGGATTTTGAGACGATGGAACGAGAGGGAAACCTGAAAGTTTTCTGTCGCTATCCTGAAGAAACTGGGCTGGAAAATCATCTGGTGAAAATCAAGCAAATTATCGAAGAGTTTAAACCAGATCGGGTGGCAGTGGATAGCGTTTCGGCATTGGAAAATCTGGGTCCATTCAAAGGATTTCGGGAATTTATCCTCAGCCTAAATGCTATCCTAAAAGACGCGCGAATTATGGGACTACTCACGGCGAATACAACATCGCTGATGGGGGGAATGTCGGTCACAGAATCCCATATTTCCACCAATACGGATTCAATTATATTACTACGCTATGTGGAAGTTTATGGAGAAATTCGCCGGGGTTTAACGGTGCTAAAAATGCGCGGTTCAAAACATGATAAGGAAATTCGTGAGTTTACCATTGATGAAAGTGGTATGCACATCGGCAAACCATTCCGCAACATTACGGGCATTCTCTCCGGTACTCCGACGTATATGACTCAGAGTGAAATTGACCGCCTGGGTAGTTTGTTTGAAGAGAGTTAAGGGATGCTGGAGGAGTAGAGACGTTGCCCATTGCCTGTTCCCTGTTCTCTAACCAATGACGAATGAAAAATGACAAATGACTTAAACCTTTTAATTCTACAAGACTCGGCTCTGGCAACAGAACCAATACTGTCGTTATTATCTGAAGCTGGGCTGACGGTAACGTGGCAGCGCGTCAGTACAAAGGCGGAGTATTTGGATCAGCTAAATCCCACGATTGACCTGCTTTTAATTGACTATCCCTTAGGCGAATTTGATGGGGTTGAAGCCATTTCTTATCTGCCAGAACAGAATCTGAATATTCCGGTCATTATTATTAGTCATAGTAAGCGTGTGTCGATTGCCGTCGATTATATGAAAGCTGGCGCAACAGGCTATCTGCTTCACGAGCAAATTGCACAGCTTCCTCAAGTTGTCAAGCAGGCATTAGCGGCAAAGGCAAGTGAACCCAAAATCAAAACCCAGGATACTGTTGACTCTGCGGATTTAAAGCAGCAGTTGCAAGTCCAAACCGCAGCAGTGGCACAACTCTCAGAAAAATCCCAACAGGACAACCGAGAAAAGGAACAGATCAAAGCAGCACTGGTTAAAAGTGAGACACAGTTTCAGGTTTTAATCTCCAAGAATCCGGATGGGATTGTGGTGATAGACACCAAGGGTATTGTCCGGTTTATCAATCCAGCCGCCCTATCCTTATTTAGTCGTCAAGAAGACGAACTCTTGGGTCAAGTCTTAGGCTTTCCAGTCGTGGGCGAGGATAACACGGAAGTGGATGTTCGCCGGGGTAATGGGGAAAACCGAGTGGCTCAAATGCGTGTGGTGCAAATTGAGTGGCAAGGAAAGGAAGGCTACCTGGTTTCCCTGAGAGATATTACTGAACAAAAGCAAGTGGAAGAAGAGAGAATTCACCTCTTAGAAAAAGCCGAAGCTGCGAATCGGATTAAGGATGAATTTTTAGCGATTGTCTCCCACGAATTGCGTACTCCCCTGAATCCAATTTTGGGTTGGTCAAAACTGCTGCGGAGTCGAAAACTGAATCAGGATAAGGTCGATCAGGCTTTAGAAACCATTGAACGGAATGCGTCCTTGCAAGCCCAACTCATTGATGATTTACTGGATGTTTCGCGAATTTTACGCGGTAAGTTGAACCTGCAAACCTTGCGGGTAGACTTGGTGCGGGTGATTCAAGCGGCGATTGAAACCATGCGTTTAGCCGCCGCCGCCAAGTCGATTGACATTGAAACCCAATTGGATTCAACGGTGGGATTTGTGTCCGGTGATCCCAACCGCCTCCAGCAGGTGGTGTGGAATTTGCTGTCCAATGCGGTGAAATTTACGCCTAAGGGTGGACGCATCACGGTGCGATTGCAAGCGATTGACTCCCAGGCGCAAATCCAAGTCAGTGATACGGGTCAGGGGATCAGTCCCGACTTTTTTCCTTACATCTTTGATTATTTTCGCCAAGAGAATAGTACGACAACCCGGAGTGTGGGGGGGCTAGGATTAGGGTTAGCTATTGTCCGCCACTTGATTGAACTGCACGGGGGGAGAATTGAAGCCGAAAGTGACGGAATTGGACAGGGCGCAACGTTTACGGTTACGTTACCTCTAATCTCGGATTCGCAGACTAAGACTGAGAATTCCTCGCCAGAGGATGAGGGTTTAGATTTAAGCAATGTGACGGTACTCCTGGTGGAGGATGAGGTGGATACGCTCGACTTGCTCACGATTATCTTAGAAAGCTATGGTGCCAGGGTTGAGGGGGTGACTTCAGCAAATGAGGCGCTTTCTGTGTTTTCTCAAGGGCAACCGGATGTGCTAATCAGTGATATTGGCATGCCGGGAATGGATGGCTATGAGTTAATTCGCCAGGTAAGAGAACTCCCGCCCGATCGCGGCGGCTTAGTTCCAGCGATCGCCCTGACGGCGTATGCGGGAGAAACAGATCACGAACGGGCATTATCAGCGGGGTTTAATCGTCATATTTCTAAGCCAGTGGAACCGGATCAGATTGTGGATGCGATCGCGAATCTGATCAAGTAGGGGTTTGGTAACCAAACCCCTACTCCCCCTGCCTCAAGGCATGGGAAGATATCAGTTAAACCGTTACCGGAGTAGCTTTCAACTCAAAAATCTTCTCAATTACATCTTCAACCACCTTATCAGGTGTAGAAGCTCCAGAGGTTACACCGACAACAATTTCACCGTCGGGGAGCCAATGTTCTGTCACCGTCATATCTTGATGCAGTACCTTGTGATCAATCCGATTTCCTGGACCAATTCGCTCGGCGCTATCGATGTGATAGGACGGAATTTTTCGTTCAATGGCAATTTGTTGCAGTTGCGTTGTATTGGATGAATTAAAACCACCAATCACAACCATTAAATCTAACCGTTCTTCCACCAACTCCAACATCGCATCCTGCCGTTCTTGAGTGGCATCGCAGATGGTGTTAAAACTTTGGAAATGCTGATTTAGCTGAACCGGACCATACTTTTTCATCATCGTGCGCTCAAACAGCTTGCCAATTTGCTCGGTTTCGCTTTTGAGCATGGTGGTTTGGTTAGCAATGCCAATATGCTCCAAATCCCGATCCGGGTCAAATCCCTCGGACGTGGCGCGGCTGAATTTTGCCATAAATTCGTCCCGATTCCCACCATTGAGGATATAGTTGGCGATATATTCGGCTTCTTGTAGATTCAGCACCACCAAATATTTCCCAGCAAAGGAACTGGTAGCGATGGTTTCTTCGTGCTTATACTTACCGTGGATGATCGAGGTGTATTCTTTCTTCTTATGCTTCTCCACCGTATGCCACACCTTAGACACCCAAGGACAGGTGGTATCGACAATCTTACAGTTTTTGTCATTGAGCAGTTGCATTTCCTGAACACTGGCACCAAAGGCGGGTAAAATCACCACATCACCCGCACCAACAACGGTAAAGTCTTTTGTCCCATCCTCAACGGGGACAAAGTTGACGTTCATCTTCTGTAGGCGCTGGTTAACGGAGGGATTATGGATAATTTCATTCGTCATCCAGATGCGCTCAGTGGGAAAATGTTGGCGAGTTTCATACGCCATCGCCACAGCGCGTTCTACACCCCAGCAAAAGCCAAATGCCTCTGCCAGGTGAATGGTCACATTTCCCCGTTTGAGTCGATAGTTATGATCGCGGATTTCTTGAATCAAGCTGCTTTGATATTGGGATTGAAGCTGAGTCGCCACCTCAGCCTCATGACCAAATCCTTTACGGTGATAGTTTTCTGAACTATGGAGTGAGCGTTTGAAGGCTTTTGTATCCATGAAACTTGTCTAGCAGATGAGTGTATACAATTCTTAATTCCCCTTGATCATAAAATGAATCCGGTGAGTCAGTTGTCTTATGTCTTATGTCCTTTGTCATTTGTCATTCGTTGATTGGGAATTCTCACCTTCCCCATGGGGGGGGGGGGGGGGGGGGGGGGGGGGGGGGGGGGGGGGGGGGGGGGGGGG
>CAZNNK010000241.1:4990-8476 GCA_964574085.1 uncultured Coleofasciculus sp. | reverse complement strand
TGATTTTTACTCCCTTTTCGACCACTAAAATGCGAATAATTAATTCAATTAGTCGAGCAGCAAATTCGTGATCTTCTAGGGGTATGGTAATCTCCAGTATACCCAGATTGTACGTGAGGCGGGCTGCGCGATTTTCGCCTAAAGCGTGGAGGATTTGCTGGTAAGCTTGCCAGTTGAGATGGTGAAAGGTTACTCGCTTTTCACCCACAGGTTGAGAACTTGTCGGTAGGGGAACTGAACTGACCATGGTCGTCATTGGGTATCGCTTGCTTTCCATGGTAATTGAGCGATCGCGCTGGTCAACTTTTTGGCGTGACCCAGCTAAAATAGTTCATTACCGTAGGTTGGGTTGAGGCACGTCGGCGAAGCCTTCTCGTTCGCCTTTGGCGTTCCCGACTAAGGCTTTCGTTGGGTTTCCTTCGTCAACCCAACCTACATTTTTAGACGCCACTACGTCTGGAACATGGTTAGCAAAAAAAGACAGCGTGTGCTAACGCTGCCTTAAACATTATTATTACCGACCTGAGGATTAAACGATCGCCGCCATCTTCACGTCGTTTTCGGCTAACAGTTCTTGCAGTTCTTCTGCATCGACGGTTTCTTTCTCAATCAACATGGCAGATAA
The DNA here is from genome assembly GCA_964574085.1 of uncultured Coleofasciculus sp. GTDB lineage: Bacteria > Cyanobacteriota > Cyanobacteriia > Cyanobacteriales > Coleofasciculaceae > Coleofasciculus. The sequence goes on along the minus strand of CAZNNK010000241.1, from coordinate 7,851 downwards.
TTTGTCCAGGATGTGTTTGTTACCCACCAAGACATCTTTCGCCCGCTGATAGGCTTCATCCACTAACTGACGCACCTCTTCATCAATCGTCGCCGCCGTGGTGTCGGAGAAATCCCGATCAGAGGCAATATCCCGTCCTAGGAACATATTGCCATTCTGCCGTCCTAGTGCCACAGGACCTAAGCGATCGCTCATTCCGAAGCGGGTGATCATTTGGCGGGCGACACGGGCGACTTGCTGTAAGTCATTCGACGCCCCCGTGGTGACTTCTTCTTCACCGAAGATAATTTCCTCAGCGATTCGTCCCCCCAACGCCACCGCCATTTGATTTTGCAGGTAGGAACGGGAATATAACCCGGAATCCATCCGGTCTTCACTGGGGGTAAACCAAGTTAATCCACCCGCCCGACCGCGTGGGATAATACTAATTTTCTGCACTGGGTCATAATCGGGCATTAACGCACCCACCAAAGCGTGACCCGCTTCATGATAGGCGACTAACCGCTTGCGCTTCTCGCTCATCACCCGGTCTTTCTTCTCAGGTCCAGCTAATACCCGGTCGATGGCGTCATTTACCTCATCCATGGAGATTTCGGTGAGGTTGCGCCGTGCGGCTAAAATTGCGGCTTCGTTGAGCAAGTTCGATAAATCAGCACCGGTGAAGCCAGGAGTGCGACGGGCAATTTTCTCTAAGTCTACATCCTTGGATAAAGTCTTGCCGCGAGCGTGAACGTTGAGAATTTCCAAACGTCCGGCGTAGTCGGGGCGATCCACGACCACCTGACGGTCAAACCGACCGGGGCGCAATAATGCTGCATCCAGAACATCAGGACGGTTGGTGGCGGCAATAATAATGATACCCGTATTGCCTTCAAACCCATCCATCTCCGTCAGTAACTGGTTCAGGGTTTGCTCCCGTTCATCGTTACCGCCGCCTAAGCCAGCACCCCGTTGACGACCTACGGCGTCAATTTCATCGATAAATACGATACAGGGCGCATTATTCTTGGCTTGTTCAAATAAGTCGCGGACACGAGACGCACCCACACCAACGAACATTTCCACGAACTCAGAACCCGAAATGGAGAAGAACGGTACACCCGCTTCCCCAGCAACAGCACGCGCTAACAGGGTTTTACCTGTTCCCGGAGGTCCAACTAGCAGCACCCCTTTGGGAATTTTCGCACCAATGGCGGTGAAGCGATCGGCGTTTTTGAGGAAGTCAACCACTTCGTTAAGTTCCAGCTTGGCTTGCTCAATCCCAGCGACATCGCCAAACGTGACCTGGGTTTGCGGTTCCATTTGAACACGGGCTTTGGACTTACCGAAGTTCATCGCCTGAGAACCCGGACCATTTTGCGCCCGCCGCAGTAAGAAGAATAAACCGACCAGCAGCAGGATCGGGAAGAAGAGTCCACTCAGGGTTCTGAACCAGAACCCATCATCACTCTGAGGGCGAACTTTAATATCTACGTTATTGTTGGTCAGAATACTGATTAGTTCTGGATCGTTAGGCAGGTTGACCTGGTACTGGGTACCGTCTTGAGCGGTTACCATTGCCTGAGTGCGGTCAGAACTGAGCTGAACGATCTCAACCTTATTGCTCTTAACGTTATCAATGAACTGGTCGTATCTCCAACTTTCCCGCGTTTGGGACGGTTGGTCTAAAAATGCTGTTGCCAAGGCGATGACTACTATCGCTAGTAGTGCATAAAGCCCCGCATTTCTCCATTTCTTATTCACTACTGATTTCCTCCTAAGACTTAGGATGTGATCTGATGGCGTCGAATCGGCTGATTATATTAACTAATGTTAACGTCTATCAGACTATTTGGCGAAGTTGGTTCTTGGCAAACTGGGAGAGTTCGCCAATTTTCTCTTGATGTGGTATAATTAAATGCCGCAATTATATTTGATCATCCCCAAATAAACGCTGCAACGGTGCTAAACCACCAGAACAGGAACGATACCCAAACCGTTGATCTGCCGTGAGAACGGTGTGAATCGGGATGATTTCCATAACACTATTGGTATAAGCGATCGCGTCAAACGCCTGCACTAATTTTGGAGTCCAGGGAACTTGGCAAATTTTTAATCCTTGTCGTTCAAGGCTACTAATGAGGTGCGATCGCGCCACTCCCGGTAATATTCCCCCATCAATCGGCGGTGTCCACCAGCAGCCATCTTTAGCGCCCCAAAGATTCCCCGTACTCGTTTCCAACCAATTCCCCTGATCATCAACTAATATAGCCTCCTGAGCGCCGAGTTGTTGAGCCGTTTGCAGCGCCAGCCATCCGCCCAGATAATTCCCCGTTTTATAAGTCGGTAAACAACGGCATAAATGTGACGCTTCCGCTAACCAAGCGATAACCCCCTGCTGTTGACGTTCACTCAAATCAGCAGGTAGAGGACGTCCCGTAATCCATTCTCGCCCATCCGGGAAAACCACAATTCTCAGCACCGGAAACGAGGGGAGTAATTGTTCTGCACCGTAGCGGATACGTTCCCAGTCGGGGAATTGCCAGCCAAACACCTGTAAACTGTGACGTAAACGCGCACAATGAGCATCCCAATGGGTTAAAGGGTGGGAGAGGGACTGGTGATAAACGCGCAGAGTCGTAAACGTTGTCGCCCCATAAATCAAACCCGGATCAGTAATCGCCAGTTCGATGCGATCGCCTTTAATCAGTTGACCATCATACCAATAACTTTGGGACATAAGTTCGTAGTTGCGCTTTAGCGCCATAAACGTACCATCACCAACAACCAACTGAGTTTGTAGTTGCGCTTTAGCGCCATAAACGTACCATCACCAACAACCAACTGAGTTTGTAGTTGCGCTTTAGCGCCATAAACGTACC
>CAZNNK010000241.1:0-4890 GCA_964574085.1 uncultured Coleofasciculus sp. | reverse complement strand
GTTGCGCTTTAGCGCCATAAACGTGCCATCACCAACAACCAACTGAGTTTGTAGTAAACATTTTAATACCATCCGCGATCGCACACCCTCTTAATCAGGAACAGCTAACACTTTATTTAGGGCTTGCTGCACAACCCTCCCAAAATTAACCCCACCCTAACCCTCCCCTTATCAAGGGGAGGGAACTCAAAGGGTTTTAGTAGGGAAGTTTATCCGAATGATGAATTATGAATTCGGTGTCTGTTCTGGGAACATACATTTATCCGAATCACAACCCACGGGTCCGGCTTCGATTAATTCGTCAGCATCATAGTTCTCCAAAGCAGAATAGAACTCAGACACTTTTCGTCGTTGTTGTACCTCTTGCATTAATTGCTCATACGTTGCTTTATCAATCGGTTCAAAAGGCAAACGCGGGAAGGATTGATGGTCATCAAACCGCGCCAATAGCGCCGCTGAAATATACCCTTCATCATTCTGAATCGCTTGATAAATCCGTTCTCCTAACGATTCAATTTCATTGACGCGCAATTCCCAAGTGGAAGAGGTGTTATGGGTCACATACCAACGCTGAACTTGCATGGCAAAATCCATTTGTGCCAATGCCGAAAACTGACTGATATCAATTTCATCAGCACCGGGTAAATCTGCCCAGGATACAGCCACGGGAATTTCCACCAGCCATTCCGAACAAGCTTCAGAAAAGGGATCATTTAAGAGATTGCCGTTTTCATCTTTATCGGATTGCGATGGCGTGACATTGTATCCGTATTCCAGACAAGCTAACGCCACTGGATCATTCTTTCTGAATGTAATTCGGCGAATAAATCGCTGTGCTTTGGGGGGATGCCAACCCGGAGATGCGCCTGTAAGTAGAGATTTTGTTCCAGACGGTTGCACCGTTGTACAACGATTGGGGCGTTTAATCCCATGCTTATCGCAATACTCCCAAACCACCCGATGTACAATATCGCGCCACCGGGTTAAATAGGCTTTTTCTTGTTGCTTAAACTGCACACCTTGGTCAGTATCTGGACGCCCTTCTGCCCACCAGCGTAACCAATCGACGCCAAATGCCTTGACAAAGAAATCAAATAGTCCAGTGAAGGATACGCCGACAATGGGGTCTAATTCCCGTGATTTTTGATATCGTTCCTCAACAAACTGATGGTTGAGCAAAATGGCAACGGAAAGTGCCCCCGCACTGAATGCCTCCTCTTGTTCTTTCTCGTTATTCGGATCAATTTGATTTAGGTGAATTTCAGCTAAATTACAATGGAATACCGATCCAATAATTTCACCACAATTGTGCGCCACAATGCCATTGGCATCGAACCGAGAAACACCTGGAACGGTGCAATCGTAAACGGATTCGATACCCGTAGGAGAAACCGACTCAACAGTGACAACAAAGCGTTCCTGGTTTAGCTGACGCTTGTATCCGTTGAGTAAATTATCCAACTTTTGCTGTTTGTCCGGCTGACGGAAACCCACGCGATCGCGGAATTCAATCAGATTGTCGTTAGCTATTACCAATTCATGCGGATTTTGAGCAACCGTAGAAACAATTCCTAGACGCAGCAGCATCCGCTGTACGGCTTGAAGCAATTCAAGATTACTTTGGGCTAAACGCACGCTAATGGCTTTATTTTGCGTTCCTTGCACGCTACCATTGGCATCAAATAACCCTTGTAAAAATCCCTGATAAAACTCATAGCTGGCTTGTTCAATTTCTGGCGTCACTATTTTTTGACCGCGATGAATCTTGAACTGTGCGGCTAATTGATCCAACCCACTCGACGCCACTTGCTGTAAATCCAGTTGGCGATCAGAATCACCCCCTAAATTTACAGTACAAACACCATTATTCTGGAGGGTTGCTACTTCAGACTCTGCCATTTTGACATGAGAGTCACGCCAGAATCGCACGATTGCTTGAGTTTGGGCGAGTGATCCGTCACCAACAAGACTCCCTAATAACCATCCTTGGTTAAATGTTCCCACACCTTGCCAAGGCTGAATTCCTCGGTGATTGTGCAAGCATAGGCGATCGCCTGGTTGCAATTCCTCAGCCGCTACCCATTCGGTATATTGACGCTTTTGAGTTTGGGCGCTAACTCGTAAAAGTTGATGGTTCCCCGTCAGACGTAGGGAAACCCCCTCTTTTGTGGCTAGGGTGAAAACCGTGCGATCGCCCGTATAGAAAAAGCCATCGGCTGTTGTGCTAAACAGTTCCCCATTAACGTAAGTTCCATGTTGTTTCCCGATTAAATCGTTAACTTGGCGGGGACCAAATTCCGTATGCACCCAAGTATCAGCCGTCACGCAAGGATTTAAGCCAAACCGCTGCAAGCGATGCTCAATTTCATCGGGGGTCAAATTTGGATACTTTTCCTGTAACCAATGACTCCCATTTCCTTGTTCATAAGCTTGCAAAAACTCTTTTTTCAACGCCGGAGTATCTAGCAAATCACAACTTGCCCTCGCCACAGCTTCTCCCGCCCATTGAATCGCACCTTCACCAGAATAATATTGTTTGCGAACCGCTGCAATACATTCATCTAAGGTAGGCTTATGATGGAAAACACGGGAATGATTTGCCATCCTCAACGCATCGCGTTCCGGATCAATCCGCCAGTTTCCATTTTCATCCTGTTGCCACAGGTTATCTTTAGCATTGACAAACTTTTTATCATTACTAATCCCTTGGCGCATCCCCGCACTATTAGACACCAGAATCCCTTCGCAGACAAATTCATGAATCGTTGCCACTTCAATGTCATAGGTTGGTGCGGTGCGAACGTTGGTTTCTACAGACTTAACCTTGACGGGAATTAACTCCGTAGACTCCGGAACCAATCGCTTTACGGTTGGGGTAATGACTTGCGTTTGACCCGTGCCATAATGATTGCGATCGCGACTAACCACAGGTTCCACTATGTCTAGGGAAAATCCATGATCATGAAACGATTTTTGGCGTTGTCGTTGTCGTTCACTGAAGGTACTGGAGTCAGTAGACATGAAGGCTTGCACCGCTAAATAAGCCGATTCATCCACAGTGACTAACTCACCTTCCCATTTGCCTGTAATTGAAGCACACAACCGTGTCGCAATTCCTAAAGAGGCATAGAGAGTCTGGATTTGTCGCAAAAAGTCGGGATGAACGGAACCCACTAAAACCCCTTGAGAATGACATCCATCGGCATCCGCTAAACCCGCTAAATAGGCTTCCCGAATCGCCTGAGTTGCCAATAAGATACAGTCGGGTACAGAGGGTGAGGTAAACGGCTGTTTAAACTGGGAAAGGTACTGATTGAGGGCGGCGGAATTGAGTTGCAATTCAAAGGTCTTTGTTTTCCCCTGTTCTGGTGTTATTACTGTATGAGTGGATACCCCAAACTGTTCAGCAACCCCAATCAAGCGTTCTAGAAGTTGCGGACTATCTTGGTAAATCCGCAAGCGCACCCGCCAACCCTCAGAACTGACTGAACCATCTCCTTGTAAATACCCTAAGAAATATGCCACCTCTGACGTTAACGCTGGCACGGTGATTGGTTTAGCCTGGGAACTTAGTTTTCCTTTAAATTCAGGTAACTCCGTTGGGGTTCCCGGAATATTCTGGGGAACAAAGACTAAGCGATCGCCTGCTTTTAAGTCTTTGGCTTTAACCATTGTGTAGTTGCCATAAATGTCAGTTAATACAGCAACTTTATGATCAGGGGTACAGTCCAAATAACCATCCTCGGTTTTGATCCGACAGAGGGATTGAACGCCTTGATCAAAGAAGTTGGTTACCGGATAAAACCCGTTACTGGTTAAAACGCGATCGCCAATGCGAATTTTTTCAATGGCAACCAATCCCGACTCCGTGTGAACCAGGGAACCCTCTGGTAAACAACGTCTGACGTTTCCGGCGACAACCACAACAGCGGCTTCATCAATTAATAGACAGCACTCGACTGAATTTAATTGCCGTCCCACGGCTTTATTTAAAATAGCCGCACATCGCTGATAAAGTTCCGGTAATTTAATCGGATTCGCCACCCCACCAAAGCCTTTTAGCGATTCTCCAGCAGGACGAATATCACTCACATTAATGGATACCTGAACTTCACCAGAAAATCGTTCATCTGTGGATAATTCCAACAGACTTTGATAGGACTGAACCCACCCTTGACGTGAGTCTCCGACATAAATTGTCACCTGATTCCCATCAATTTTTACCTCAGTTTTTTCGCGCCGTTCCTCTGGTGGTGTTGTGCCAATTTCACCCTCTAAAGTGACAGTCAGAGGATTGCGAATTGGGAGTAATTGATTGATGTATTGGGGTTCTAAAACTGCCCCTGTGCCACATCCCATCATGGCTAAGTCCATCATTAAGCCAAAGGCACGCCAATCTACTACATTCGTAGACGTACAATTATATGCGCCAGAGAAATTTTCCGGATTTTCCAGCCAATTTGTGCCTCCGACCCATAACCAGCGCCCTGAAGGTAAACTTTTAATCTGGTGCATCATCCGTTCCAGCAGGGCAGTTTCTGCGGGAGTCAGCTTACCCAGTTTACTCAACCCTTGGGTGGTGCGATCGCACACCTCCTTCCACGTCTCTCTACCCTTAGCTGTGCGGCGGCTGTAGGTTCTGAAAAACACCGGATTTGCCGTCGATGCCGTTTCCGGAAAATCACCATTGATGCGTTCCCGTTCAAGCTCTCTTACCATCGTGATAATCTGTTGTTAATTTCCGCTAAACCTTGACTATAGGTCATGTCAGATATAGCGTCAAAGCTTGAAAAAATTAGAAGTTTGCGCTAGGTGTAGTAGCGAATAGGGAACGTCCTGTCTCTTATACACAATCTCCGAGCCCACGAGACCGTACTAGATCTCGTATGC
>CAZNNK010000240.1:0-8492 GCA_964574085.1 uncultured Coleofasciculus sp. | reverse complement strand
ACTCTACAAATCTCAAGGACGCTACCAGGAAGCAGAACCGCTTTTTCTAGACGCCTTAGCACTGTACAAATGTTTGCTAGGAGACAATCATCCTTATGTTGTTACTAGCCTGAATAATTTAGCCTATCTCTACAAATCTCAAGGACGCTACCAGGAAACGGAACCGCTTTATCTAGACGCTTTAGCACTGAGAAAACACCTGCTAGGAGACAATCATGCCGATGTCGCACAAAGCCTAGATAATTTAGCAGGACTCTACTTTTTTCAAGGACGCTACCAGGAAGCGGAACCGCTTTATCTAGAAGCTTTAGCCATTGCCGATCGCACGTTAGGCTCTAATCATCCTAATACTATTCTTTACCGTAATAATCTGCAACTCCTGCGCGATAGATTACGCCATTCTCCCTGACAGCGCTGATGGGAGTGGCTGGCAAGACTTACGCCATACATCATATAGCGCTACGTGCCAGGGAATAGGCAATAGGCAATAGGCTTTCTTTGAAGACAAAAGCTTACTTTACAAGGGATTGGCAATGGTGCGTTACGCTACTAGCGTGACCCAGCTAAAATGATGGAATAGATTTGTTTTGTAGTGAGGTAACCTTAGCCCTCTCTAGCTAGGCGTTAAAGCACGCTTTGTGCTTACTACAAACAAGCGCGAATCGCTCACAATCGGATCAGCCTTTTAAGGTTTATCACTCTGGAACTCCCGACATAAAATCCTCTGACAGACTAATCAATTACTGGCAAGCTTTTGGATTCTTTCCGTCTTGTGATCAGGATAGGACGTGGGGAATGGAGAATGGTAACGCTAAGATCATCAAGCAGAAAACAATCGGGTTAAAAGTCGCTTAGCGAAACGCTTGGAGCCAGGTTTGGAAGATAGAAATCCGCCTAAAATTCGCCGGATAATCCATTGCTTTGCTGTTGGACGTAATAAATGAAGTAAGTGTCGAAACCCAAAGTAAAATAATCCAATCATTACCAAAACAGCGATCAGCATAAAAGGGGTATTCAGGAAAACTGGGATAAAGGGAATCACTAGCAGCATAGCAATTAGCAACGCCAATCCCAAGGCGAGTCCATTGATTAACCGAGTTAACGGCAAAAATGTACCAAAACGCAACTGACCCATGATTTGTTCAATTAACCAATAATGCGCCGCTGAAATCTGATGGGAAAACTTGGGACGTTCTAGACAATTGCGCTGGATTTGATGCATAATATCACCATCCATGCCAATCACACTTCGCATTAGCGCCTCTTGGGAGTTTCCGCGCTGATAGTACGTACAAAAGCTGAGTCCCGATTGCCAACGGTTTTCGTCATCAATGAGAGCGTAATATCGCAAATCTGTGAGTAATTGGCGGGAAAGCTTCAGCGAATTCCCCATCTGTTGAGCCTGTTGAATCTGATGTAGAATCTCTTTATCTAAGGTGAAGCGAACTCCGTGAAACAGAACCTGAGAGCGAGAAATGCGTTCTACCTCGATTTGAATACAAGAGGCGATCGCTAAATTCTGACGTGGAGAAAGCGGGTGAGACGGCGATGCTAAACGAGGATGCTGATTCATAAACGTCAAACCCTGTTTCCTTTTCCCTGCGTACAGCGCTATACCTTATGACTTATGTAGTGTAGCTTTGATTAGACCAATAATAAACTCCAACAGTCCCCGCCATTGTCGTTCACTGGCGATGACTCCCTCTCGGTGAATTTGCAGAATGACTTCTTTCTGGGGATGGTGAAACAGGGATTGATCATAGCGATTGATCACATCGCCATCGAGTTGAATCACGGTTTGAGCGCAAATCGTATCCGTGGCGATCATCCGTTGAATCATCTCAACTTGATCGGGTTGTTGAGAGACTAAACGTAGTACCGTCTGATTGCGATCATCCAAAGCGGCTTTGAGTTCCGCCAGTTTACGCAACCCCCGTAAAAAACGACAGTTCCCTAACAGTCGTTGAATAGCAACAATTGTCTCTGGACTTTTCAGATCCAAGGGATTGGGGAGACGAGTGGGACTACGCTCAAAGTCATGGGCGAAACTGGAGTTATCCTGCTCATACACTGTCGGATCATGCAGTTCCGAGGTTGGATCATTCAACAGCCCCCGATACTCCCGTTCTAGACTGGTGCGTAACTCCAAGTAGCGATCGCGTAATGATTCGTGGATACCTTGTTGGTCTAAATACGCTGGCGAAATCGGATAAATATCCCGGTAGGCTTCCCAGGCAATAAACTTATGACCACTAATATGATCCACCACGATCGTATTCACTTCTAGCGCCGTGAAGTCGATCAGTGTGTCACCTAACGACTGCAAGAAGTGATTGATGTTTCGATTCACACCCGAATTATTGCCTCGGGTTTTAGAGGCGGGTACATCTGAATGCTCTTGTCGATTGCGATTGGTCATCAACCCACACCTTTCTAGAACACCTGTTCAGTCATCCAATCATCTACCGAAATTTCCCGAAACTGGAAACATTCGTGACTCAACATTCAATTGTATCGCTCTACGTAGTGCAGCGCGGCTTCAAATACTAACCAGTTAACCAGCTCCTTAAAAGCAGCTACCTTATGTTCCTGATAGCCTTCTGCCATCTGCCTTCGGACTTCTGCCTTCTGGTAGTAGTCGGAATCTCTCCCCCAGCTTCCAGACGTAGCATGCTACGTCTCTACATTGCTTCCCCTAGGGTTCCTGATTTTTATCCTGAAAGGGGCTAGGGGGTGGAGGCGGTGGTGGTTCTCCTTGCTGCGTTGATTTAGGCTTCTCTTCCCAGTCTTCCTCTGGATGGCTTAGGGGATCAAAATCGTCCATGGAAAATTCGTCCAAGGAGAGTTCCTCGAATTCATAATCCGGCTCATTCACATTTTCATCCACATTTTCGGTGGCTTGGTTTTGATCCCCCAATAAATCCATGGGATCAGATGATTCTGAGGTCAGTTTTTTTTCCTCAGCCTCTTCGGGTAAAGCACCTAACCCTTCCAGGGGATCACTGGTAGACTCAGCGGTTTGGCTTTCACTCAAGTCTGACCATTCAATCTCACTATCCACCTCTGTTAAATCAGAATAGGGTTCAAGTTCCTCAACGGCAAATTCATCCCAGTCTTCCTGAATATTTAACTCCGAGGGAGACTCCTCAACCGGTGGAGGTGCAGCAAAGGGGTCAAAGTCTTCTACTAAATCACCCCAGTCTTCATCCGTCTCCATCTGGGCAAAAGAGCGATCGCCTAATTCCGGTTCATCTACTACCCAGTCATCCCAGTCGGTATCGTCGTCAGTATCCTGGAGTTCTGCTAAGGAGTCCAAACTGGGCATTTTTTTAGCCGATTCCGGTTCCCTCGGTGTGGGTTCAATGTCGGTTTGGGGTGGGATATCCGGTTCAGCCGAGGGGGGCGACTCCAATTCCTCAAGTTCCAAGGTTCCCCAATCTTCGTTGAGAACCTGCCAATCTTCCTCATCTAACTCCGCTGTGGGGCGATCTGGGGTTGGTTCGGGTTCAGCTTCTGCTTCAATGAACTCTTCTCTCACATCCTCAGTGACTGAGGACTCTTCCTCCTCTAGAGGTGGGGGTGGAGGAGGGGGTAATGACTCCAGTAAATCTAGCACCGAGTCATCCTCATCTTCTTCCTCGGCTTCGTCTTGTTCCTCCCACGATGTCGTTGTCTCTGGCGAGGGAGTCGATTCAGGAACGACCGCTTCTTGAGTCTCCTGAGTCGTCAACTCTGGCGTCTGGGCGGTCGAGTCGGCGGCGATGGGGGCGATTCCCGCATCCGGCGGGGCGGCTGTCTCTTGAGGGGGGAGGGATAAGGACGGGTCGTCTACCTCACTCAATCCTGTCTGATGACGTTGCAGCGCGATTAAAATCTCAAAAAGCTTTTGCAAGCTTTTAATATTATTCTCAACCAGCTGATTGCCATGTGCCACTTGGTCTACATGAAAGGGGAGGAGATCTCGATAAGGACCATTGCCAATAAACTGATCCCCAATCTCATTCGCGATCGCTCCCTCAATCGTATTAATTTGAGTCCGCAGGCGATAACCCGGTTGGGCAGCTGTTTCGGCGTGTGCTTCAGTATCAGCAGCCACCCAGGTGGTAATTTTCAACTGAACGGCTTCCGCCAAAGCCCCAGCAAACGCTTCTTCAACCTTGCCTGCTTTGAGTTGTTGCCTAAAATCCTCACTCGACGCCATAATACACTCACCTGAAATTTGGGCGATTACTAACACAGAAACTGCCAGATTTGTCAACCTCTATATTCAAGATTAGGGCAAATTATCCTGACTCGAAGGCGACAAAGCTGGATTGGTCTCCCGAAGTCGCGGCTGGGTTGACTGTTGAGGTTGATACTGCACGCGAGTCAACACGGTAAACAGTTGTTGCAAGTTTTCCAGATTATTCTGGATAATCTGGCGTCCTTCCTGAACTTGCTGGGTATGAAATTGGCGTAGTTCCGTGTAGGGACCATTGCCGATAAATTGAGATCCTACCTCATTATCGATGGAGCCTTCTACTATATTGATCCGGGTACGCATACAAGAATTAGCCGCCGGCTTCTCTGTTTGGGGCGAATTGGCGGAAGCCACCCAGGTCGTAATTTCCAACTCCACCGATTCCGACAAGGCTAGGGTAAAGGCGTCCCCAATGTTGCCTGCCTTTAGTTTCTGTTTAAATTCTTCGCTGGTTGTCATGTAATTAATCTGCTCCAGCTATATCAGCTCAACAATATACTCAAAGTGCTTTGACTATAGCAAACTTCTGCCTCTACTCTCTACCTTACCTGTTCCCCATGACCCAAAAATCCGTCACGCCATAACCTAGCTCACTCAGCATCTGGTACAACAGGGGTAAACTGAGACCAATAACATTACTATGGCAACCGTCTAGTTTTTCGACCAATAAGCCGCCCCGCCCTTCCAGCGCAAAGCAGCCCGCGCATTTAAGCGGTTCGCCTGTCGCCACATACGCTTCAATCGTGCGATCGCTAACATTGGCAAAGTAGACTTGTGTTATCCCACAACGGACAATTGTTTTATCCTCAGATACATCGATTAGGGCATGACCCGTATAAAGTTCGCCCACCCTACCCCGCATCATTTGCCACCGGGCGATCGCTGCTTGGGGATTGGCAGGTTTTCCGTGGATTTCACCCTGAATGCTTAACACTGAATCACAGCCTAAGACTAGCGCATCATTAAATTTAGGCGCAACGGTTTGGGCTTTGTGCCATGCTAATGTTTTGACTAACTCTACCGGATCAGAAACTTTAACCTGAGATTCATCAAAATCACTTTGACAAACGATTGGTTCAATGCCAGCATTTTGCAATAAACGGCGGCGTGCTGGCGAAGCGGAAGCTAAAACAAATTTTGTCATTCGTCATACTCGCTATCGCGAGAAGCAAGCTACGTCATTCGTCATTCGTCTTATGTCATACTCGCTTCCCGAAAAGAAGCAAACTACATCATTTGTTATGTTTGTTGCATTGACCTTGACAAATGACCCCTAATCTAATAAACGTTAAACGAACTAACAACTTGGGTAAACAAATCTTTGACTTTATCCCAACGTTCTTCAGTAGTTGAAGCATTCAGGGTATAGAGCTTATCATGGCTAACAACGGCAGTGGCTAGGTCATGCCGATTTTGAGTGGGGAGTTGAACGCTATATTCGAGAAGATAATAGGTTTTATCTCCTTGCGATTGCGCCTTGGCATCAACTAATTCAACTTGACGATTAGAATTTGCTGCCGACAGCACATTTTGTTGGAGTTGGTAACCGACTTCCCCCGGCGTTCCTAAATCGGTGAGGCTGGTATTATCGGGAACGGGGTTAATCACTACGCTGACATTTTCGGTTGGCTCGATCAAATCCCGAAATACGACATCGGGTCCATCAGTGACTTTAATCGGCACCCAACCATTCGGATAGAGAAACTCATAACCGTCAGCCGTATCGACATAGCTTTTCAGTCCACTAACGCCGACAGTGCAGCCATGCAGACCTAAGCTCAATACTAGCAGCAAAATGGCGGCAATGGTCTTGAGCATCTTTTTATCCTTTGAATTGGTGCATTTTTATTGTCTCATCTTCTGGGTACACTTGAGTAGGATTGAGCTTTTCAGTAGGTAGGGACAATAGTTAACGGCTGAGAACTCGCTCCCGAAAAGAAGCAAGCTACGTCTTATGTCTTATGTCAGGATTTGCTGTACTCAGAAATGGTAACACGCCTCAAATCCTCACTGTTGTCCGTTCCCTGTTCCCTGTTCCCTTGTCCTCATGCTCAAGAGGAACCACTCTAGGAAGGTTTACGTCGGTATACTGTAAAACTTGCTCAAGCTAACCCTCTTAACATTAGATTAAAGCGAAAAACGAAAACAACGATGAAGCCAACCTATCGCATACTGACCATCTTTGGATTAATGACTGTCCTGACTGGATTCTCAGAAGCGGTTTGCGCTCAACCGCCAATCAGGGTTGTGCAGGAAGCCTCGTCACAGGAGTCAAAAGCCGTACAACTGTATAACCAAGGCGTCGATAAATTAGAAAAGGGTGATTATGCGGGTGCAATTTCTGACTTCGGTGATGCTTTACAACTGAATCCCGAAGATGCGGATACCTACTATAATCGCGGCTACGCTTATCATAGTCTGGGTAATTACGACGCTGCCATTTATGACTATACCCAAGCCATTGAGTTAAATCCCGATTTCAGTCAAGCGTATAGTAACCGAGGTTATACCCATTTTGTGCGCCAAGATTATCAAAAAGCGATCGCGGATTTCACTAAGGCGATTGAAATTGAACCGGATAATGACACGGCGTATATGAGTCGAGGACAAGTTTATGATCAAGTAGGCAATTCTGAAGCGGCTCTCAACGATTATGCCAAAGCCCTGGAAATCAATCCCGAAAATGCTCGCGTTTATTATAATCGGGGGCTAACCCACAATCGCCTGGAACAATATGAAGACGCGATTACTGATTATACGAAGTCGATTGAACTGCAATCCGACTTTGCCGAAGCGTATTACAGTAGAGGTCGGACTCAATTCAACTTAGATAATCTCGATGCAGCTACGGCTGATTTACAGAAAGCGGCTGAACTGTTTCAAGAACAAGGCAGATCAGACAGTTATCAAACGGTTATGAATGAACTGCAAGTGATGCAAGGGGAAGCAAACCCCTGACCCTACTGATTTTGGCAATTAGGCTCAATCGAACTAATGTTTCGCGTCATCCTTGATCAGATTTCACATCGTTGTTAGTCCAAAATCGCTGGATTAATTAACAGGGGTGTTCCCGATTTAGGGATTCGCTAAGCCTAGCTAACGCTGGATACAGAGACAGCGACGTACATTAATCCACTAACTAAAACTAGAGCCGCAATTCCTAGGAATACATAGTTGCGTTGCTCGGCTTTGGTTGGTGGTTCAGCTTGGTAAACTTTGGGTTCACGGGCAAAGTTATTTAAACGTCCGCCTTCTTCTGTGGTATAGGGCATGAATGATAACCTTCTTTACTCATCTTATAGAATTGTAACAAACTCTCAGTATAAATACTCTCTTATTTGGATAAGAAATTGTTATAGTTGCTAAAAAGTGGCATTAGTATAAGGGCAAACACCCCAAGCGGGGACACCTTTGTTCCCTGTTTCCTATTCTGCGGCACTAACCCTCTAATAATCGTTGTACCGAAACCCGAACATCAGGAAATGCCAACGGCTGAATTTCTCCCGTCGTCAGGGTTAATTGGCGGGTATAGTCCCGATCAACAGGTTCACGGAACACTTTCAGGTGTCGGTTTTTTAAGTTGACAACCCAATAGTCCTCAATTCCAGCAGCGGCGTAAGCCTTGCGCTTGATTTGCAAGTCTTTGGCGAGGCTAGTGTTGGCAAACTCAATCAGCAAAAACACATCCTCAGCGTAGGGATGGCGCTGGCGATAGATTCGTCCCAGAGGTCTGACGATCGCCAGATCAGGTTCAGGTTCTGAATTGTTCGGTAGGGTAATAGGACGACCTTCCCGGACTTTAGCGCGATCGCCTAAAAGTTGGCTAAGATAAGTCCCACTTTCATCTCCCAGGTAAGCGTGTTCGGGACCCTCCGGGGGCATTTCAATAATTTCTCCATTTAACAGTTCAACATGACGATTGGCTAAAAGACCGACTTCAATCATGCGGTGATAGTCATCTAGCGTCCATTTGGCGGTAGTTACGGTCATCACAGTACCCTCCAGATGTTGGGGATTTAGTACATTGTAAAATCTACCCCAGCTTCCAGACGTGCCATGGCACGTCTCTACATTGGCTTCCCCAGCTCCCTACTCACCCCAGAATTCAGCAGTCCCTAACTAATCGTCCCCGTCAACGGTGAACTCGCACTGGCATAACTTTTAATCGGAATTCGCCCAGCCAGAAATGCCAAACGCCCCGCTTCAGTCGCCATCCCCATGGCTTTCCCCATCGCCACCGGATTTTTGGCTA
>CAZNNK010000239.1:0-8504 GCA_964574085.1 uncultured Coleofasciculus sp. | reverse complement strand
AGGGAATTTTTGACTTTTTTGGCAGTAGTCCTACCAGTAATGGGGAGGGTACTGTGGCATTCTTTGCTAGCCTCGATGAGGGAGAGGAGGGGATTTTCACGAGTCGTGATGGGACAATAACGCCCATTGCTGACAGTCGGGGTTCCTTCGATACCTTTTCTGGTGCGCCCATTATTGATGAGGAGGGTAATGTTACCTTTTTTGCTCGATTCGATGAGGGAGGTGAAGGTATCTTTAGGAGCCGTGATGGTGCAATTGAGAAGATAATTGCGACGGGGGATACTATCCTCGGTTCCTCGGTGACGAGTATCCCCTTCTTATTTAATAAAGGAGTAAACGATTCGGGTCAAGTTACATTCTTTGCCCAACTAGATGATGGAAACCGTGGTATCTATTTGGCGAATACAGATGCCCCTAAACCTGAGTCTGTACCTGAACCAACTGCGGTTTTTGGTCTGTTAGTGGTTCCTCTGTTATACCGGAGAAAGCGAAAGCGGTACTGCGATTAATTAGGGCAATGCAACGGATGAAAAAGGCTCAAACGTTTTCCAGTTCAGGATACAGAATTTGAGCTAATAAGATCCAGCACAAAACGCCGTACCAACATCAAAACCTCTGGCATAATCTGATGCGCCATATCAAACTCTTGATACGTCACCGCGATTCCCAACGCCTTTAAATTATCTCTAGCATGTTGTGCTTTACTCACAGGTACAACCGGATCTTGTCTACCATGCACAATCAAAACTGGGGGTAACGATTCCCGTGTCAGTTGAGCTGAATCATGCCAGTAGCCACTCATTGAAACTAAGGCGGCACAGGGTAATCTTAACCCCACATCTAACGCCATGGCTCCCCCTTGAGAAAATCCGCTTAAAATGGTACGGGATAGGGGAACGCCTGTACTTTCTTCCAGAGAGGTTAACCAGTCGATCAACCTTTGGCGACTTTCCTCTAACCCCTGATTATTTGGGCTTTCTAAGGCATACCAGGCATTGCCCCAGGGGACATCGGGATGAGGAAACGGAGCATCGGGAAATAGAAACTGGACATTGGGCAAGTCTAATGCTGATGCTAATGGGACTAAATCCTGAGAGTTAGCCCCCCAACCATGTAAGCACACCATCAAATGGGTTGGGGATTGACCATTGGTTGGTCTAATGGTGACGGATTCTAAAGACAAAGACCTAGATCCTAAATCAGAGGTTGTTGGAGTTCTAGCAGATGGAGAACGGTTTTGGCAAGCGTTCACCCCCAAAACTGTTCCCAGTGCGGCACAGCCTTGTAAGAAAAATCGCCGTCCGATTGGTGTCATATTGCATTCACAGATCTCTGATCGCAATAGTTTAGATACACTTATCGCTGCCCAAGTCAAGACTCATCACTGACCTCTTGGCACTATCGTAAATAGACGTTAATTAGCGATCGCGGATTTCACGGATCAGTCAGGACAATTGAGTGGTTCGCCTGTCTAGGAATTAACCTGCCTTGAACGAGGGACTCTGGAATTGATTAGATGAGAACGTAGGATAGTAGCCAGAATAGCCGCACCATATTTATCTTGAATCTCATCACAGGTGGCTTCGCAAAGTCTCTCGACTTCATTGATACGCTGTTGAAGTTCAGCAATTTGTTGGTCAGTTTTGCTTCTGTTAGGCTGTATCCCAAACATTTCGTCGTTCTCCTCAACGAATTAAATAGTCTGCAAAGCTAATGTCCTAGCCCTCTATAGGATAGTCTGGACGTGCGATCGCAGGGTAGATTAAGGTGCGATTGCGTTCCCACTCTTCAATTTAACCCTACGGCTGATTGAAATTTGGATTGAGAAATGCTTGAGATTCCCCAATTTATATGTAAACTTTTTTTAAATTATACCCTGTTTGAAGAAAAATAAAAAATGATAAGATTTGGAAAAATCTTGTCAAACTATGCTATGTCGCCTTCACTTAGCGTGGCTCCAGGATGCCTAGCCCAGGTTGAGGAGGTGCTGGGGCGGAGTAGGTAGACCGACTAGGATTAAATTAACGTCTCCAGAATTCTGCTATGCCGCGACGACGTGGAATCCAAGTAGCGCCCCAGTATATCACAGCCGTTAAACAGGCTTGCGATCGCCAGTTTCATCGCCAGCAAGATCTGGCTGAGGCATTATCCGTCAGCCGTTCGACTGTTCAAAGCTTTCTTAATGGCAGAAGAGTTAATCATATCAACTTTGTCGAAATTAGCCAGAGATTAGGATTTGACTGGCAAGACATTGCTGCTCCTCCTATCGCGCCATCCTCTAACCCAGCCGAACCCCTAATCCAATCTGATGAACCCTTGGCGGAAAACCGTCGTTCAAGTATTCCTAGAAACCGGGTTTCTCGTGAGGATGACAACGCCATATCAACCTTTCACCCAAAGAAACCCAATTTCTTGACCGATGTCCTCGTGCAACAAGTTCGCCAGTATTGCCATGACAAAATTATTTCCTTGTATGGCAAAATGCAGCTATTGGATGTTTCCCAACCTGTTGATGTCGATAACTTTTATGTCGAAGTCAATATTCTCGAACAAGTAACCAGTCAGCAATGGTTAGAATTAGCTGATTTACTCCAGGAGTTTAACCCAACTACAGATAATTTTGATCGCCTGGGTTTAGGTAGAGTACGTCAACAACGAGTTCCCGGATTAGCCGCCGTAGAAAACCATGATCGGCTGATGGTACTGGGTAAACCGGGGTCAGGAAAAACGACGTTTTTACAACATCTAGCGGTTGAGTGTAATGCGGGGAACTTCCAACCGGATCAAGTGCCAATTTTTATCCGACTCAAAAACTATGCCAAGTCAGCCAAAGCTGAAAATGACTTTAAATTATTCAACTCCATTCATCGAGAACTCTATAGTTGTGGCATTTCCGAGGAAAAGGTAACTGAAACAATTCTGTTCCAGGGTAGAGGACTGATTTTACTGGATGGTTTGGACGAAGTACCTGCGGAAGATGAATTAGAAGTCGTCGAGCAAATTCGGCAATTTTCTGAGTATTATTATAAAAATAAATTTGTCATCACTTGTCGAATTGCCGCCTCTCAATACAGGTTTACTGGCTTCACTGAAGTTGAGATCGCTGATTTTAACCAACAGCAGATTGAATCCTTTGCCCAAAAGTGGTTTGTCGCCGTGGCGAAAAATAATCAATCAGAAGGATTAGCCACAGCCACTCGGTTTATTGAGAAACTGAATCGTCTGGAAAATCAGCAAGTTCGGGAACTAGCCGTCACCCCAATTTTACTCCATCTCACCTGTTTGGTGTTCCAAGCCAAGTCTAAATTTCCCTCCAATCGAGCCAAACTCTATGAGCAAGGATTGGATATTTTGCTAAGGAAATGGGATGAAACGAGAGGAATTCAGCGATATGAAGTCTATCGCGCTTTAACGTTACCGCACAAGAAAGATTTACTCGCTTATCTAGCCGCGATTACATTTGAACAGGGATATTATTTCTTTGAAGACAGTCAAATAAAAGATTTAATTGCCAATTATCTGAATACATTGCCCAAATTTAGTAGAGACGTTCCGTTGAAACGTCTTTTTTCGGCGGAACATCTCTCCCCAAATCTAATGGATAGTGAAGCCGTACTGCAAGCCATTGAAGCGCAGCATGGGTTATTAGTGGAACGGGCAAGAGGAATCTATTCGTTCTCTCATCTAACCTTTCAAGAATATTTCACAGCCCGATACTTTGCTAATCGTCATCAACCCCAATCCCTTAAAAAATTAGTTGATCATATTACTGATAAACGATGGCGAGAAGTCTTTCTGAGAGTTCCTAGTATAGGAGATAATGCCGATGAAATCTTACTCCTAATGAAACATGCAGTTGATCAATTAGTAGCTACAGATGAAGAAATCCAGAACTTTTTAAGTTGGGTCAATGAGAAATCGCTAACCGTTAATGTTCCCTACAAACCAGCAGCAGTGAGAGCGTTTTATTTTGCCCTTGTTCATCCCCTTGATCCTGCCCTTGTCCCGACTCTTGTCCGTACTCTTGATCAATCTTTTGTCCGTGCCATTGTTCCTGCTCTTGTGCCTAAAGCTTGCGGTACTGTTGACGGTAAAGATATTACTGTTGACGGTAAAGGTATTGTTGAGGTGGCTGTTGACGGTGGGCTTGACTACGCCCTCATCCGTGTCCTGAATCGTACTCTTGATGGCGCTCGTGACAGCGCTTTTAACTATGTATTTGCTGTTGTCGTTGACCCTGAATTGAAGCAAGCCTTGCAAGAACTCAAGGAGCAACTCCCCAATCTAGATACTGATACAGAACTATTAAAATGGTGGCAATTGAACGGTAACACTTGGAGAGAGCAATTAAGATATTTAATGATTAAATATCGCAATATTGGTCACGATTGGCAACTAAGCCAACAGCAAAAAGATATGTTTAGGCAGTATTATTATGCAAATAAATTGCTGGTGGATTGTTTGAATAGCAGTCCTAATGTAACTCCCGCAGTACGCCAAGAGATTGAAGATACTTTATTATTACCCCTTACCGATATCAAGAAAAGAAGTAGATGCATTGATAATCAAATATAAACAGCAGCACTTTCAATCAGCCAAGGCTCTGATTACCTAGAGATGATACCCTTTGATCTAATTCACAACTATCGCCACAAAACTGACACATCCTTAACGCTGCAACTAATTGATCAACTGCCAACGGCTTACTCAAACACTCATTCATCCCTGCTTTTAAGCATTCCTCACGCACCTGTGGCATTTCATCAGATGTTACGGCAATAATACAAGGACGCTGTTCTGGTAACCATTCTTGACATAAGCGGCGCATCATTGCCAAACCCCCCATTTGTGGCATTTGCACATCAGTTAAGACAACATCGTAATAGTTTTGGCGTAACGCTTCTAAGGCTTCCAATCCATTCCCGACAACATCCGCCTGATAGCCTAGCGATCGCAAAACTCGTAACGCCACGGTGCGATCATTCCATTGATCTTCGGCTACGAGAATCCGCAGGGGTAATTCCTTCGCTAACAGTTTAACAGATTCAGCACTTGGCTGCGGCGTTCGATCAGTCTCCGATGGCTGACTAAACATCCGCGTCCAAATGTTATCAATCTGAGACAGTCGCAGGGATTGATCGGTGAATGTAGCACTATGGGCGGTGGTTAAACTAGACATGGCTATTACCCCTCAGTGGTAATGTACAGGTTGAGCAAGTGCGATCGCCTCTGTCACTGTAGTGCGATCGCTTCTCCCTATCATCAAAGCCGACGGTTGCTTGAGATTCTGCTTGAGAAATGCTTGAGTTTGCTTGACTTATGCCAGATCCCCAAAAAAGAGCAGTATTATACAATAAAGTGATCTCAATCGGATAATGCCACGGGGAATCAAAATTGCTCCAGAACATATCCAAACCGTCAAGCAGGCGTTAAAGCGTCGGGGTTATTCCAGTCAGCAGGATTTGGCAGATAACCTGGGATTATCGCTGTCTACAATTCACAGCTTTCTCAATGGTAAACCCGTAGACTCGATCAATTTTGAGGAAATTTGTGAACGGTTAGGATTAGATCGACAGACTATCCAAGATAACACCAGCCACACTGACATAGAAACTCTAGTACAACAGGTCCGCCAGAAAATACGTCCCCTGATCCAACAACGGTGTGGCACAATGCGAGTCTTGGATATGACTCACCCGATAGGTATTAGTGATATCTATACAAATGTCAACATCTTAGAGAAAATCACCGGAAGGAGACGACTAAAAATAGCCACCAATCCTTTACTCTTAACCTTACTCTGTTTAGAAACAGTGGGTGAATAGGAAATCAAATACCGTTCACGTTTCCTATAAACCAGCATCGGTGCGGGCATTTTATTTTAATTTAGCCCGGAATCGTTATTCTCAACATAACCCCACGCCGCCGCAACGGGAATCTGACTTAATTGGTGTCCTCGATTGCCATTTCCACCATCTTCTACTGTTAGGATCTAGCCAAACTCAAGATATTGGACTCGATGAACTGCTATCCTTGACCTTTGAACGGGCGTCTAAGCTGGTTCTGGGATTAGCCGATCGCCCCTACGCCATGAGAGGAGCATTATTTTTAGCGTGCGATCGCGCCCTGAATCTTGACCCCAGGTTAAGCAAAGCCTTACAGAATCTCAAGCAACAACTCCCTAATCCAGATTTCAATCTCGAAGGAAATGAGTGGCAGTTTAAACAATGGTGGCAAACCCATGGTATTGCTTGGACAGAGCAATTGTCGGCGGCGATTATCAAGTATCGCCACATTGGTTACCCTTGGCAATTTAACTCTCAGCAAAATAAACTCCTCAAGCATTATTATGATGCCAATCGATTATTAGTGGACTGTCTCAATAGTGATTGTTATGTTAGTCGTGAGGTGCGACAGGAGATTGAGGATACCTTATTATTGCCGATGGCTGAAATAGAGAAATGTCAGGGTGCATAGGTAAATTTGCCCTCCTGTGAGTATCTTGCCCACTTCCCTTGCTTCCAGAGACCAAGATGCTTCCACAACATAAGTCCTGGTATCAACCGTTCAATGCCGAACTAATAATAATACAATTATAGAAAGCACTAATTTGCTGCCAATTCTGCTAAACCTATGTTTCCAGTTATTTACTCTGACGAATTTCTCAATCATAGCAACGGTGGTTTCCACCCCGAACGCCCGGAACGGTTGACAGCCATTGTCAACGCCTTAAACGCTGCACCTTGGGCAGATCAAGTGGATTGGCAGTTACCCACACCTGTAGAGAGTCGTCCGGTCATGCCTCTGTTGCAAAAAATTCATGACCAAGATTACATCAATTTAGTCAAACAACTCGCCCACGACGGTGGCGGAATGCTAGATGGTGACACCAGGGTTTCTCCCCGCAGTTATGATATTGCCCTGTTAGCCATCAGCGCTTGGTTAGATGGGGTTGATCGGGTTCTCACCAGCAACAACCCGGCATTTGTTCTCGCACGTCCTCCTGGACACCATGCCGAAGGTCCACGGGGGATGGGATTTTGTCTCTTTTCCAATGCGGCGATCGCGGCTCACTATGCCCTAGACCAACCCGGTATCCAAAAAGTCGCCATTTTGGATTGGGATGTTCATCATGGTAACGGCACTCAAAGCCTCGTGGAAAACGATGCCCGTATTGTCTACTGTTCCCTCCACCAATATCCCTGCTATCCTGGCACCGGAAACCCTCGCGAACGCGGCTCGTACAATAATGTTCTGAATATACCCATACCACCAGGCAGTACATTCACAGAATACCAACCCATGTTTGAGCAGGGGGTGATACCCTTTTTCCGTGAATTTCAGCCCGATTTACTCATTGTCAGTGCAGGTTACGACGCCAACGCCGATGATCCCATCGCCAGCGTCGCCCTGAAACCAAACGATTTTGGCGTCTTCACGGATTACTGCTTGCAAGTGACTCACCGTATTTTATTTGGCTTAGAAGGAGGCTATGACCTAACTGCCTTAGCCAAGTCCGTTATTGCCACCATTGAACCGTGTTTAAATCTGGGTGAATAGTTGCCACAAATCGCTCAATGAACCATGAACAATCAACACTCAACAATTAACCATTAGAACAGCTTCAGATTGTAACCCACACCCAAAACCAGCCCCACATCCGTCTCATCATCCTCAGGAAATGCCACATTAACACGCACTGTACCCGTAAATCGGGGAGGGATGGGAACATCGACACCCCCGGAAACCAACGGATCAGCTTCCCAGTCGTCATCGGGTTGCAGCAGCACACCCCCTCCCGCAAAAGGAATCACAATCGTTTGTCCAGTAACGGGAGTCTTGATCGGAAAATTTAGGCTAAGGGTAAGTGATGTGGTGGTTTTGTCACCAAACATGACGGCATTATGCACAGAGAAATTCTCAGTAAACCCTGCTTTACTGACAATGACGAAAGACCCTTCCCCTAAATTGGTTTCCTCACCATCCAGACCAATATTCCCCCCTGCACCGATATAGCTGCGTCCCAGTATTTTTAGGGGATTAACCCCAGGGACTTGTGCCACCTCTGGAGTGGCGGCGGCGACAGTTTGGGGTTGAACCAAAATCAGTGTGGGTTGGGTGTTATCGGTCGTTGAGCCAGACGATTGAGCCGAGTCAGAGGGAGTCACGGTTATATAACCATAGTAGGCGGAGTCTGACGTCTGGGCTTGAGCGGATAAACCACTACACAGCAGGGACGAAGCGGTGAAACCGAATAGCCAGGAAAAAAGGGTTGCCGAGTTCGGTTGCATGATTGTTCACTCGTTTATTTGATCAAATCATGCCACAATTCAACCGACCTTGGAAAGTCAAACTGGAGAAATTAACGGTAAGGTTTAGTTACCATGACTCAGTATTGAGTCCGATTCATGTCAATGTGATACTCAACGACCCAGCACCACCCTACTGAACTGACACAGCTAAAATTGTGGGATAGGTTGTAGGTTGGGTTGACGACAGGAAAC
>CAZNNK010000238.1:0-8517 GCA_964574085.1 uncultured Coleofasciculus sp. | reverse complement strand
CCGTTGGTTAGTTCAATCGCTTCCCGTAAGGTGAGAAATTCATCGGGCGCGATACTATCCTGACTACTATTAACAACCACTCGTAAATTTTGGGATTGGGCTGTGGCTGGGGTTGGCAAGGTTAAGACAGTTGCTAACGTTAAGGTTTGTAGTAAGCGCTTTAGCGCTGCTAAAGGGATGCTGTTTGCCCTTCTGGCACTAAAGTGCCGACTACGAACCAACTGGTTATTATGTCCGTCTAATACGACATCCGAGTTGATTATCTCCTTTATCGTCGAGTCCGCGAAGGCGGACTTTGTTTGTGTAGCCGCGACTTCTAGTCGCCGGGGCAAAAATGACTCGGTATATGTTTTACGTTTGTTCTGGGGTTGGGCGAAGCATTTGCTATTAGCATTTAGCTGGGAAATCGAAACACCCACATGCTTCGTCCCTACAAATCCTACAAATCCTACGAAGCCGACAACCGAACTATCTTTTTGATTGAACACCATTTCTCACTCCTCACTCGTGGGATTTGCCGCTGGTTCATTATCCGCCACGGGCTGTACTTGAGATTCCTCTTGCTGGGGTGGTGGGGCGACTTTTTGCCGTCCAAATCCACCAAAGAGTTCATTCACCTTAAAGGTGATATTCAGATAGGGACCCCCTTCGGAACGATACCCGGTAAAATCTCGGTCATCGACGCTACCGAAGCTATATCCCACCCCAACTCGTAAATCGGGGGTGATATAGTACCCCGTTTCTAGCGCCCAACCCCATTCATCAAAATCGACGGAGGGTTGACCAATCCAGCGCCCTTCTACCGCTAAATCCATCCGGTATCCCAAGCGATAGGTGATGCGTGACTGTCCCAAATAAATGGTGCTACTATTGCTGAAATTGTCAGCTAAATCGGTGGTACTGCGACGCAGGGCAAATTTCCCATAAAATTCCCACCGCCAATTGGGTGCATAAATCCCTTCACCGGAAAAGACGTGATCATTGGAACCTGTACCACTGCCAAAGAGTAAGGTATCGGGAATGGTAGACGGATTTTTGCGATATTCGTATCGCATTAACGCATTAAAACGGTCATCATAAGGATTGCGGTAGGCTAATCCCAACTTGACCGACAATGTATCATCTAAGTCTTCTAAAAGTTGACTGGCTGCACTCGCTTGTTGGTAACGGAACAAAGCGGTTAACGAAGGAGAAACCTTCCCCAACGCCGCTGCTGAAATGACGGTGTTATCGCCAGCCGAACTATCCCGATGTTCCAACCGCGCCGAGGCTTTGAAGTCCGGATTAGCGGTATACTCCACCCCAACGCTAAAGGAATCCCGTTCCGTGAGTCCCAAAGATGCCGCACTTTGACCCACAGCATAGGGTTGAGAAAAGCGATCGCCTGCGGCTGTAGACTCAAACACATCATCGGCAATGCGTTCGTAACCCAAATTAACCCGCAGTCCCGGCGCTAGCAATATACCATGTTTCAGTCCCAAGGCGGCTTGTCCAGTCATCCCATTCATCCCACCGATAATCGAATATCGCGACGAAATCGATGTGTTCTCGCCAAGCTGATATTGGGTAATCGTTTCCAGACTGGTGATGGAATTATCCTCTAAGAGTCCGCCATCGAAAAACTGATGCGCCAGTCGCAGCGTTACTCCCGGTTCCACCGCCCAATCTAAACCCAGGGTAGTCCGGGTGGGATAGAGGGGGTCACTATCATCCAAGTTCAATTCGTTTTGCGCCCGGAAGGTGAGAACGTCATTCAGGGGAACATTCAGGCGAGATACCAATTGACTGGTATTCGTATCAAAGGTATCGCCGCGATGGTCTTCCCGGGAACGGTTGACATATTCTAAACTCAGGTCAGATATGCCAATTTTTTGTTGCACTCCCGCCCGGAATGTGGTCAAGCTATTATCCACTCGGCTACCGGGTAAGGCTTCACTGGCGCGATTAAAGATATTATCCTCATTAAAGGGGTCAAAAAACTCGACAACGTCGCGGTCTCGCGCTGCGGTACCAAAGTTATTCTCGTGATCAACACTCACTCGCACATTAGTATTTTCACTTAATTGCGCCGCTACGTTTGCACCATAGCGAGTTTGACCGGGAGTAAAACTGGTGGTGGCGTTATTGGCAAAGCCTTCTTCCACGGAACGGTAATACGCCCGCCCTTGAATCCTATCCGAAAAAGCGTTCACGGCTTCCACGCGATAGGCATTTCCCGTCACCAATCCCATGAAGGGAGACTCATTCGTGGAATGACCATATTCGCCAACAATCCGTCCTTGCGTCCCCAAGGAAACTAAGAAGTCCGCACCATAGAGTTCAAAGTTTTGTAACCCTTGGTTTTCCCGCAGATAGGTGGTTCCTATCCACCGTTCTTGTTGAAAGTCTTGGGAGAAGTTATATTGCAACCGTCCCCCATAGATATTGGTGTCGTCATCCGCTTCAAACTGATACGTCACCACAATTCGCCGCACTAAGGTATTACCAAAGGGGTCAAATTCCGTGGCTCGCATCGGACGCCGAAACAGAAGTGTTCCTCGGTCATAATCAATTTCGTAATCGGGACCGCGATAGAGGGCTTTGCGTTCGATGACGGTACCGGGGCGATTCAGTTCTTCGGTTTCAATGTAAACGTTTTCACTTCCCGGAATCAGCAAGCGACGCGAAAGGAAGTAGTAACCACTGGTGCCATCGGGAAGAATGGTATCCCGTTGAAATCCTTCCACATCAGGGCTAAACAGGGCAGTAACTTGCAGATTTCCCAGGTTATAATTCCCTTTAAATCCGTTTAATGCCCTGGCTGTAGCGGTAAATTCCTGGGATGCCCGGGTAAATTCGGTGGTATTATAATCCCCCCACATCGCATAGTCGGGTTCTGCACCTGGAACCGGAGAGGAACGCTCGAAGCGCAGATATACGCTGTCTTTGGAGGGGGTGATATAGTCCACTGTGGAACTATCCCCATACACAGGGTATTGGTTCTCACAGAACTGGGGTCCGCGAAACAGCCGGGTAATCCCATCACAGGTTTCATTCAACGGGCGATCGCTATTATACGCCCCGGTGAATAACCATTCCCCAATCCGACCCGTGGCAAAAACCGCACTATCCAGGTCAACGCCTAGACCATTGTCAATCGCATCGGGGTTGAGAAACTCACGGCGAGTCTCCCAAAAATCAGTTCCCGCCTCGCCAATCCGCAAATTGACCACCCCAGAGACTAAAGAAGGACGCAGGTGGGTGACAAATTCAATTTGGGTATAGGTTTCGATGGGTTCGGAAAATGTGGGAATCGCAGCGCTCAGCGTACTCTCGTCTAGAGTAATTTGTTCGATGTCGGGGACACCGAGTCGTTCAATCGCCGCCCGAATCCGGACTTTCTGGGCGTCTAACCCGGATTGCAGTCGGGCGCTAAACTGTCCATTTTTTGCCAGAACTTGAAAACCGAGTTGATCATCATCGTAGTCAGCGCCGACAAATTTCCCGGCTGCTGCGGTTAAGGTGACGATCGCATCTTCTTCGATGAGTTCCCCGGTTTCTCTGGTGATACTGCCTTCTAGGATAATTGTCGATCGACCATCAGCAGGAACACGGGGATCACCGACGGGGGTGAGGGTAATTTGGGCGTCGGTTTGGTCGGCTATGGGGTCAACGGTAAGCTCTAGACTAACGGGTGTGCCGTTATCTGGGGCAACAGTAATGGTATTGTCACCTTTTTTGAGGGGGACGCCATACCAGATTTGGGTAACAATGGCTTGCGTCTGATCCCGTTCTATTGTCGTCCGGGTTTGAGCCGATAGAGGTTGTTGATTAATCGTCACCTGAACCTGACTATCGGCGTGATACTGAATCATCAAGTCCGTTGTGCGATCGCCAATTGTACCGGGTTCCGGACTGAGAATGCGAATCTCACCGGGAGCCAATTGCAGCCCGTTATTGATGGTTTGTTGAGCCGTGCGGCTGAATTCATCCTGGAATGCTTCCAGTTCCGACTCTGGGGTTTCTGCTTCCCCAGTTTCCGAGACGTAGCATGCTACGTCTCTACATTGCTCCTGTGTTTCAGACGCGCCATGGCGCGTCTCTACATTATTCCTCTGCTGATCAAACCGGGCGGGTTGACTCAAGTTATCGGTTTCCTGAGACAGGTTATCCGTCAAATCCGCCCCTACAGATTGGTTCCTCTGTACCTCATTTCCCTCATCCCTAATCACCTTGGGTAAAGGCTCTAAAGGCGACTCCATCCGAGCAGGTTCAATATCGCCCAAGTTTTCACTGCTTTGAGATTGGGCAATGCTTTCGGATCGGGTATTGGCAAAGTTGTCGGATTGAGAAGGCAGCAGATTGGACGTATAAGGCTCTATCGTTTGGGTTTCAATAAACTGGGATTCCTCCTGAACCAAACCGTCACTGGGAGTGGCAAACTCGTGCTGCGGATTAGGCAAGTTCGAGGTGCTGAAAACATTGGTATCACTGCCTTCTGCCTTCTGCCTTCTGCCTTCTGCCTTCTGCCTTCTGCCTTCTGCCTTCTGCCCTCTGCCTTCTGCCTTCTGCCTTCTGCCCTCTGCCCTCTGCCTTCTGCCTTCCCCAGTTGCCAGCCCTCGGTTTCTGCTTCCGGCGACACCTCATCGGCTTTCGCCATCGGAATGATGCCAATGATCCCGACCAGAATCACTAGCAATCCTAAAGACATCGAAGACAACCATCTTTTACCAGGAACACTGTAATCATCGATACCTTTGAGTAACGAAAAATAAAGCGTGAATCTCAGTCGTTTGGCTTGACTCGAGTCGTCCCAACGGTTCTGATACTGAGTGTTATTCATCACTGCTCCTCCCCATAAGCCGGTGTCACCGCAAAGTTCATCCGTGCCATTCCCCCAGGTGCAAGTCGTACCAAGCGAGATTGACTATTCCCTTCGATGAAATAGAGATTGGGAGCGAGGCTGTATCCGGGCAAACTGCTCAAATCCAGAGTTCCACTGCGATTTCCGGCGATAACGTTGGCTAATGAAAACAAACCATCGGTATCCGTGGTAATCCGGTTACCATCATCCATGTAAATCACCGCATTCGGAACTCCCGGTTCTCCCGGTTGCTGTTCGCCATCAAAGTTCTTATCCACGAACACTCGCCCCACGATTGTGCCGCAATCGGATAAAATTCCCGGTCGAATCCGCATCAAAAAGCTGGCGATATTACTGCGCCGTTCCTGGGCGACATTTCGACCATCCCCCCGAACCGCATCGGGTGTGATCACCGCCGCATAGATAATATTGAGGGTTTGATTCGGTTCTAAGCGGGGAAAGGTAAACGCGACATTGCGCCCATCCCGCTCGGCTGGCGGTAATGTTACGGGTTCTGTATTGGTGCCTGTGGTAATCGAACCTTGCAACGACTCCGGCAAAAATCGCACACCCAAGGGCGATCGATCCGTCACCACAATATCAGTAGCAGCCGCTTCACCCGTGTTTCTCAGGGCAAGGCGATACACCACCGTATCTCCCGGTTCAGCGGCAGCGCGATCGGCTGTTTTAATCAGCTCTAGAGCCGCCTGACCTGCCACTAGAGATGTTTCGTTAGAGTTAACAATACCTGTACCTGGCAAATTATCACCGGAGGCCGAGGCTTGATTTTTAATTTCTTGGGCGGTAGCCGATGCAGTTCCAGTGAAGAATAATGCAGCAATAAGCGTAGTTAGAAGCCGATCATAGACCCCTAACGTTGCCGTTAAAGATTTCATCAGAAGGTAGCACCCCAAAAGGGAATTGAATTGTTCAACAGTAAGGAAACCCGTTTGTCAGTCAGTTGATGGACAAACGTTTTGATTGACCGTGAGTTTAATTGACTGTTTTTGGGATAGTTCCACAAAATGAGGACGCTGTAGTTTAGTGTGAAATGTGTTTATCACTGTTCATGTCGCTCCCCTTTAATTCGTTGAATTTGTGAGTTTCAGTATATTCCCTGATGTGAACATATTAACGCTAGCGTTAATATCAATAGTCAGTTGGATCAATGAAGGTATTGATTTTGATGCAATCTCTAAAAGCTAAAGAGTGCCTAGCAGGTTAACCCTGCTCCAATACATTGATAGATAAGAGCCGTCAAACTAGACTCTCGAAGTTCATCATAGTAACCTATGATCGATCCCCTGACAAGAGGTCATGTAGATGCCCTGATACTCACGATTATAAACCATTACTCTACTGACAGAGTAAAGCTAGGAATGAGTTTTAAACCACCTCACAAGTCTGTGAGAGCTTGAAGTCTGGTGATTTTTTTGTGGTTGGAGTAAACTCCCCGGATAAGATATCCTACCCTATGACATCTAACCTGACAAGCCATTTTGTTTAAAAATTTACTTCATAAAGTTTTGATAAAATTTTGAGCGCTCAAGGAACATAGAGCAGAATCAATTAAGCGTTTCCGGGTGAGCAGCACGTTCTAAGTAGTCGGACTTTCATTAAAGTTGACGGTTGAGATTAGTAAGGAACTCTTATATACTGCTTT
Organism: uncultured Coleofasciculus sp.; assembly: GCA_964574085.1. GTDB lineage: Bacteria > Cyanobacteriota > Cyanobacteriia > Cyanobacteriales > Coleofasciculaceae > Coleofasciculus. Next base: position 2,011 of record CAZNNK010000238.1, on the reverse strand, counting down.
AGGTGTATTGCCTTAAATCCAAAACGACTGTACGGGCAGGTTGTGTTGATCGGTTAGCGATGACAGATTTACCTTAATGTCTCAACCCGCCCATCCCATCAAACGTTTAACCTGTATACAGAGGTGTCAGGACATATTCTTACATGACTGGCTCAAGGCTTTCGGTTTATCAAGACTTAGTGGCAACAACACGCTGGGCGCTCACCTCATTGGCACAAGGGCGACCCGACTCGATATCGCTAATGTTCGATAATGTTGTCTGGGCAATATTTTGCAAAGCATCTTCAGTAAAAAAGGCTTGATGACCTGTGATCAAAACGTTAGGAAAGGTTAATAGTCGTTGAAAAACATCATCTTCAATGACTTCGGTAGACAAATCTTCAAAGAACAAATTGGATTCTTGTTCGTATACATCCAAACCCAGATAACCAATTTTCCGAGACTTGAGCGCATCAATAACAGCTCGCGTATCAATAAGTGCGCCGCGACTGGTGTTAATCAGCATCACGCCTGATTTCATTTGTGCCAAGGCTTGAGCATTGATCAGGTGACGGGTTTGAGGGGTTAAGGGACAATGCAAGGAGATAATGTCTGACGTAGCGAAGAGTTCTTTGAGATCGACATACTTGATCCCTAATGCTTCACAATCAGGATTCGGATACAAATCATACGCCAGTAATTTACACCCAAATCCATGCAAAATCTGGGCAACCAGGAATCCAATTTTACCCGTACCGACAATCCCTACCGTTCGTCCATGTAAATCAAATCCCATAAATCCATCCAGGGAAAAATTTCCTTCTCGCACCCGGTTATAAGCGCGATGAATTTTACGGTTAAGGGTTAAAATGAGTCCTACGGTATGTTCAGCGACAGCGTAAGGTGAATAGGCTGGAACTCTCACCACGGTTATACCAAACTCAGCCGCTGCATTTAAATCGATATGATTGAACCCCGCAGAACGTGTGGCAATCAGCTTCGTCCCCTGTGCCGCCAGCACTTGCAAGGTTGTTTGATCAAGTTGATCATTGATAAACACGCACACCGCCGGAAACCCGACTGCCAAGGCTGTGGTTTCCTGCGTCAGTCGGGGTTCAAAAAAAACGAGGTTATGATTGTAACTAGCGTTAGCAGTTTCCAGAAAATTTCGGTCGTAGGATTTGGTGTTGAAAACAGCGACTTTCATGGTTGTTTATTGTTTTATATAAAGTAAAAACAAACAGCAAATAACTGAATGCAAATCTATATTATATTATAGTATGATTAAAAAATATTGTGAGGTTAAATTATTGGTGACAGGGGGGTGAGGAGAGGACGACCTGAGCCAAGTAAGTGGACACAGGAGTTAATTTATGCAAACGGGTCGCCCCTACAGGAAAAAATTAAAAAATATGACGATATCTACCGTTAACGTTTATTGTGCATTGATATGCCATAGGGTTGGCATTGCCCACCAGCCTGACATCAGTGGGGGGAGGGCGGGTTTTGTTGTTCAGTTAATGGGAACAAAGTGAATAAAGTCCCTAAACCCGCCCCTACATAAGACATAAGACAAATGACGAATGACGAATGACGAATGACGATCCTTGCCATTAACTATAATTTTTACAACCTATTTACTTCCCTATTCCCTAAAGCAACGAATTAATTCTGCCACAGACCAAGCTTGGGCGATCGCGCCTTGGGGGAGATGGGGTTCGTCTCCATCGAAAATCTCGGAAATAGACCCGATACAGGCTTGGTGCTGAAGATGATCCAGCAAAGGTTTCCAGTCAAAGGGAAGCGGTTGTGTAGGGTAGAAGCGTTTCCACGCCCGACAAAACGGTCCAATCAGCCAACTCCACACCGTTCCTTGATGATAAGCACTATCCCGATGCCAGCGATCGCCACTATAATAACCAATGTACTCAGGGTCAGCCGGATCAAGGCTTCGCAAACCGTAGGGAGTTAACAAGCGATCGCATGCTACTTGCAAAGCCTGTCGCCCTTGATTTTCCGCAAAGCCACAATG
>CAZNNK010000237.1:0-8548 GCA_964574085.1 uncultured Coleofasciculus sp. | reverse complement strand
TCTTGTCTCCACCCTAAAATAAAAAACCTACACCTGTTAGCTCCCCCATACCCCCTGCGCAACGCTTCGCTTGAATATATCTCATCTGGTGGTCTTCATCTGTCAATAAGAATGTCAATAAGGCTTCATCTCCGGAGATATTAATGTCGCTCAAAGCCTCATTTTCAAGGGTGTAAGACGGTTTGTCACCCCTTCAGGGTATCTAGTGAATCGTGGTTATTCCCAAGAGTGCGATCGCTCGCTGTGCCGGATCGGATTTGTCTAAAGTCCACTATTAATCAAGTGTCCGATTATGCCATTAGAGAATGAAGCGAAGCGAAATGAAGAATATCTGCACATACTGATGCTTATTCCGACGCTTGTTACGCTACTGGATTGACACAGCTAAAATGGTGGAGTAGATTCTACCGTTAAATCGGGCGCAAAGCAATAAGCCCCTACAGTTTATGCACTACTCATCGTTATTGGTGTTACTATCCTTATCCCTATCGTTCCCGCTACTTTCACCCTCAACGGCAAATGCCCAAGATACAACAGCACAATCTAGCTTTGCCCAAGGATTTTGGCGTCCAGCCGAAGGACTGGTTCAAGAACAACTGAATTTGATTAATCGGATTGAGCGAGCATACTACAGTCCTAATGTATATCAAGTAGAAGCGACGCGATCGCAACTTTTCTTACACCTAGGTAAAGTGGAACGCTTCTTGAATAGTCAGTATCGAATTCCCCAGTTTCTCTGTAATAACGGAACGCCTGATCCTGATGTTCCCGCACCGTTAACCTTACCCCAGCGACAGGTATACTGCAATCTTTATGTGTCTACCCAAAAGCTGGAACCCATGGTTGATCTGTTAGATATGCGGTTACCGATGCTAGCGGGGTTAGCCGCACCCAGTACCCTACCATTAGATGATCAACGTCCAGGATTGCGGTTGAATTTAGCCACACCACTTCGTCCTGAATTTGCACCTGTACCCGACTTCCCCGAACCCGAACCGCCTGTCTTGGGTATGCCGACAAAGCGCCCCCTGACAGACTATCAGAGACAACCGCGACAACCTGCGATCGCGCCTCCAGAAGCTGTCACCCAAACCCTGTTAGCCGCACGGGAACAACTATTACCCACATTACCAGCATTTCCCGACTCGGCTCGTATTATTGACCCTGGTGTCTACTCAGTCATTCCCACCCAAAGTACTTTGGGTCTTTTACCCTTAGAACCCCAACGATATGCCGACTTTCTTGACCAACCCAACACCGGAATTGCCCGTATCTTTCTCGCCGAAAGCTATCAACCTGATCCCAATAAGCTGCGAAACCGCTTGCAATCTCCCCTCCCCCAACCCTTTCCCTTAACGACTGGGGTTGAATCGGCGACGGATTCCGTTCCTAGCTTGGCGCTGGAGATTGAAAATGGAAACTTTACCATTCCCTTGCAGGGACTAGATTATGGTTTTATCCTCAATTTGGGTGATGTTTCTTTAGACGAACTCGACGCCAATCTCAACACAATTCTTACGCTGACACCCGAACAACGGGATTTATTTCTGAACTATCGTCCACCCAATGACGTAGAAGCTTTACAAATAGATCAACGGCGCTTTTATACAGGTAAAGATGGGATTGGGTTTGTCCCTCCTTTGAGTCCACCTGCGGCTACAGGTTCAGAGGTAAAATTAAATAACACCTATTTGGTCAGATTAATTCAATTCCAGTTACCCGAAGCTGTACTTGAAGGAGAACCAATTTCCCGGGCGCAGCGCCGTTATTTACCAGACATTCTCAACACACCGAGTAGCGATGTTATTGTGGCGTTTCAACCGGTTCACCAGCGTTTAGATGGGAGTTATACCGTGCTGTGGCGTTTACTGTATCGGTTTAGTGATCCCCAAATTGAAAATTTAGCCGAATATGTTGATTTAGAGTAGGGGCTTGGTTCCCTTGGTGACCAAGCCCCTACGAATGCCCGGTATATAATGGCAAATGCGATCGCACTCCCTCTGCTCCCAGACGTTCCACGCCTTACGTCTCTACAACCCCTTGACGGAGCGTGCGCCCCTAGGATACGGGTTAATTTGGCTCTGGGAATAATTGTAATTGTATCTGAATCAATGTTTAATCCTTATCGTTATCAACAACAGTTAAATCAACCGTTTTCCTTTGATCGTCTCTACTCTCATCCGGGTTCTCTGGATAGTTATGATTCCCAGGGAAGTCGCCAAAGCATTGGTATTATCGGTGGGGGAATTGCTGGACTTACCTGTGCTTATGAATTGAGTCAACTGGATCACCGGGTTACCCTGTTGGAAGCGTCTGGGCGTTTAGGGGGTCGTATTTATACTCACTATTTCAGTGATAGCACTCATGCCGAATTGGGCGCCATGAGGGTTCCGGCTAGTCATGGTTGCACCCTCTATTATATGGATAAATTTAAGTTAAAAAGAAGACAATTTGTTAGTTACAATCCCGCCGCTTACTATTATTTACGTGGTCAAAAGACTCGCCTTGACAATTATAAATCCCTATTATATAATTACCATTTAACTCTTGAAGAGCAGCAAGACCCAGCGGTAATTTACGAAACTATATTAGAGGAGTTAATTGAGTCTTTGTCTAATCAGGAGAAATGGGAGATGTTTTCCCCTAGCTTCACCAGTTCCCGACTAAGAGAATACGACAGCCTCTCGGTAACCCAATATTTTCGCGATCGCCTCTCCCCCGATGCCTTTGAATTCGTCGGTCACGCGACAGGGATGATCCATTATAATCAAGTTTCTCTTTTGAATGGGTTAATTGACTTTTTTGCTTGGCATCGCGTGGAACAATACAAGTTAGTCGGAGGGATGGAAACCCTGGTAAACGCTTTTGCGGAAAGAATACCAGGGGACATTCAGACTCAAGCCCAGGTAACCGCCATAGAACTAACGGATTCTGGCGTTAAACTCCACTGGAATAGTTTACAGGGTAAACAAAGCGCCGAGTTTGATTTTGTCATCTGTACGCTTCCGACTACGGCTTTGGCAAAAATCGATTTTGATCCGCCTTTACCTGCTCAACAAAGGGAAGCGATTAACAGTCTGGGGTATTGTAGCGCCGCGAAAACCTTATTTCACTGTACCGCTCGTCCTTGGGAGTTTGAGGATGGAATCTATGGTGGCGGAAGTTTTACAGATTTAAATATCGAAAAGTGTTGGTATCCTGATGATAATGCTATCTTGGCAGATAAACAATCAGACAATCCTGACTGGATAGCCTGCGATCGCGAACGTTCCCACCAACCGTCTGCGTTTACAGCAGCGTATCGTTGGGAAGGGAATTCACGAAAATTCCGGAGTCTGGAAGAAGGCGATCGCACTGAATTGACGTTACGTGAGGTTAAGCAACTCCATCCTCAGATTGACCAATATGTTGATGATATCGTTCACTATATTTGGGATGAAAAGGCTAAACTGGGTTCTGGCTCTTATGCCTTTTTTGCTCCAGGAGAACATGAGCGATATCAAGGATGGTTGGGTGAATCCTATCCTCACCAGCAACCTCGCGTCTTTTTTGCCGGGGAACATCTGGGCATTAATCATGCTTCGGTGCAAGGGGCAATTCAGACAGCAGTTTCAGCAGTTATTGAGCTTCTGGAAACATCTATTCTTAAGTTTTAGCATCTTAGTGTAAAATTAAGTTGTTGGATAGCCTTTAAAAAATGGGAAATATGAAAAATAATAATAACAAGAATCATCATATAGCAATGTGGGTTGTTCCTAGAAGCCGTTCCACAGCAATTACTAGAGCTTTTGAACAGTTGGAGGAATGTGTAATCTATGATGAACCTTTATATGGTGCCTACTTCGTAAATGTTAATGCTGATTATCATTTACTTGAGGAGCGTATTCTCAAAATTTGGCAGGATAATTTGTCGAAGTATCCTGAAACAAATTATGATAAAATTATCCAAAAAGCAACTGGAAAATTGCCAGATGGCAAGTCTATTTCTTTTCAAAAGAATATGTCATACTTTATGTTACCAAAATTTGGAAGAAATTGGCTTAAATCAATGAAAAATTTATTTCTGATCAGAGACCCTAAAGAGACAATTGTGTCATCTTGGAAGAATTATAGATTAGTTAATCAGGAATGGAGATTAATTTTTTATGGAGTAGGTTGGGAACAACATTATAGCCTCTTTAGAGATATTGAAGCTCTAACAGGATCAATGCCTTTGGTAATCGATTCAACTGATTTAGTGAAAAAGCCTCGAGAATATTTGGAAGCGTTATGCTTTGAATTAGGAATAGATTTTTCCGAAAAAATGCTCAACTGGAGTTCAAATCCAGATAATAGTAACCTAAATTGGGGAAATACAGTTTACGCCAGTTATTATGAAAATATCCTAAATTCTACTGGATTCTTTTATGAAGACAAAAAGTCTGCAATTCCAGAGGAATTTCCCAATGAACTAAGACCTTATATCAACAGTTCTCTAGCTTTTTATGAAGAAATGTCAAAATACCGCATGATCCTCGAATAAATATCAACTTCCATGTACTCAAACAATTACATTATCAGTCTTATTGGAAAGAGCAATCTAGACACATATTTTTTACTAAAACAAAATTAGCAAACTCCAAAAGTAATACCTAGATCCTTGAGCCATCTACGATAGGCAATAGAGGCTCGATCACAGGGAACGTGGACTTCTGGCGGCCATTCTGTATCAGTCCCTTGTCGAGGGAGAAGAGGTAAACGTGCTGGACGGTGTGACTCCAACATTAGAAGATCTTCACAAATAACGTTGTCCGTAGATGTTTGCATTTCCGATTCTGTTATTTCGTATCCGTAGTTCATGGCTAGAGAAATCCACATCAAACAGCTTTCTTCATCAATTGGTGTTACATTTATAAACCAGTGCATTATTTTAGCACCATTGTCTATTTCTTTAACTACTTTTAAGCTTAAAGGACGAGCTACTTTGATAGACGATATGGTGATTTTACGAACCGTTTTACTGTTATTAAAATAGGAACCATCTAATTGCCAAGCATTAATATTGTGTACAGTAATGCTGTCTTTCTCTGTTGTCACTTCATAGTTTTCTATAATTGGATAATCAGGATGACCTATAGATCCTTCATGCAAAAAAGGAACATGAGATTGATCTAAATTATTATCAATTACTCGAAATGGGCTAGTTTTCACATGATAGGGATTGGAGATAAACAAACGGTAATCTGGATTGTCCCATTCCGGAAATGAAGACACATCTTGAACAGGATTACCTAAACTTACCCATATATAACCTTGGCTTTCTTGACATTGATAAGTTTTGACACAGGCATTTAATGGAGGAAGTTGGGTAGTAAGTGAAGGGATATTTACACATTTACCCTGTTGATCGTACTGCCAGCCATGATATCTACACGTAAGATGATCGCCAACTATTTTTCCTAGGGAAAGAGCAACACCTCTATGAGGACACCAGTCTTGGCAAGCTACTACGGGGGATTCGGGAGAATTACCACGCCATATAACAATTTCTTGTCCTAGTAGTCTCAACGGTTTGATATTACCTGGTTGGATATCCTTGGCTTGGGAGACAATATACCAGTCATTTGCTAAAATCGGATCTATTTCAACCATTCTCTACGTCTATTTAGTTAAACTTTTCAAATTTTTAAGTTCACACTGAAAAATACTTGGCTTCTGGCGATCGTCAACTCCCAGTCGGTGACCATTTGTATGAATGTATCCAATAAAAACGATTGGTTACTTTCCCTGTATTTAGGGTCGCATGAGATTTGTAAGCAGGAACAAAAAACTCTTCCCCAATTTTAGGGCGATATTTATTACCTTCTAGAGAAATTTCCATCTCTCCTTCTAAGACAATAAAAACTTCATCACCCTCATGACCAGGATCTGACCAACCTCCACCGGGAGGAGATGTCCAGATTTCACAGATAAATCCTTTATTCTGCCAATAATTAACTTTTTCATTGATTTCATTGTTAATCATAATTTTCTTGCCTTATTATTGTTCCTCAAACTTTTTTGAAAATTGAATTCCAATTCTTTGACCCATTATAACCAAACATATCTTGGTAATAAGTATCAATTAAGTACTCATCGTGATGATTCATAAACCAAGTCTTCACTAAATCAAGTTTGCACCCCATCCGTTCAATAAATTCTCGATCTTCCCAATCTGACCACTCCTCCCACAAAGCCTTATTTGTGTCTTCAATAATTAAATAATCTCCACTCTGTAAACCATTATGATGAAAATAATCTAGGATACCGACTAAATTAACATGAACATCTTCTAGTATTAACCAAGGATGAGCAAGTTTAGAAAGGAGTGTTGGAGACCAAACTACATCAATCTGATTACAATCACCTTCCCAGAATTTTATCTTGGGTTCAACTTTGGCTTTTTCATCCAGTAAGGATAAATCGATATCAACAGAGTAGACAAGACCTTCAATATCAAATAACTTCAACTGATCGGCTAACCATACTGCACTTCCTCCAGTGTCTGCACCAAGTTCAATGATGGTTTTAGGTCTAAGTTCATAAATCAGCATTGGATAAAGGGCAATTTCTAGAGGACTTTTGTCCATCGGTATCTCTTTCCATGTTTGTAAATGGTAGTTATTGGTCAAAGGTCTCCAAGCAGACTGGGGAATATCACACCTATTTTCTCGCTCATAAATTTGGACAAAGCGCTTATTCTCGGAGATCTCTGAACCAGAACGGGTTAATTTAGTAATACTTTGAGTATTCATAGCTATTGCTCCTTTTTGAAAGCCAGAAGATACATCAATTTTGTTTCGTCATAGATCGGAAAATCCTCTTCACTGACTAATGTCCATGGTAATTGATCTAATGCTGTCTGCATTCCACGGCGATAATCTTCCCGTATCGTCAACAAGAATAGTCCTTCTTCCTTTAAAAAACCGAATAGATTGTTTAATACCTCAGCCCCAGCATGGGCATAGGCAAAAACCCCGGCGGCAATAATTGCATCAAAATTTGTTGAATGGCTAAAAAGTTTGGAATCTTCTAAATTACTCTGATGGAGAGCCTTGTAGACTTGTCTCTCTTTCGCGATCGCCAACATTTTTTCTGATAGATCTACTGCGGTAAGATTAGTATATCCCTGTTGTGCCAAGGCTTCACCGACTAATCCCGTACCCGCACCAGCATCTAAGATTTTGGCATTTTTCTTGGGAAGCAGCTTACTTAATGTCCGTGCTATAGTAACAGGCATAAAAGACCAATCCTCTCTTACATCTGCATCGTAGGTATTTGCCCAACTATCGTATTTAGTTTTTAATTCCTCAGTGCTTTGGCTATCACAAATCTCAGATAACCAAGCTCTTTTTTCTAAAAAATCGTTGGTTTGTTCTTTGCTCATGTTTAATCACTACTCCACGACTTCAACCACAGTCTCAGGAGATAAACGTTGCTGATGCCATTGGCTAATTTCTTCTCCCGGTATCAAAATGGGACTTCCTGGGGGAACTTTCTTGATACAACAACCGCTTATTTTACCTACGGCTTGACCAAGAGGTAATTTTTCTTTCCGGCTAAAGAAAGCCTCTTTAGGCAAGATTTTCATTTTAGGACTACGACAAAAATAACTGTCAGGCAAAGTCTCTATGGGTGCTTTTTCTCTGAGAATTGGCACAACCTTAGCCAAGGTTTTTCTCATGAATTGGAAATCGTGGTGACTGTGATTAAAAGAGAAAATCAATAACAATCCATGCTCGTCATCAAATTCCCCATCAATGCCGCAATTGTACAACAGTTGTGCCAACTCTTCTCCCGTCACGCGATCGCTTTTTAAATAGAGTTTCAGCGGATCGCTAACTTGCCGATCATAGGTTAACACCTTGCCGTAACTATCCAATTGACGACGCAGGCGATCGCATTCCTGAATCGCTTGCCAAAATAACGCTTGACCTTCTTCAGAATACCCCTTCTTAATCGTATCTTCAATACTCAAAATTAACAGATTACTGCGGGTAGTGGTTTCAAATAAAGGCATCACCCCCATCACTTGCTCAATCGTAAACCGAGAGCAAGAGGGCAAATGTAATAAAGCCGTTTGTACCAAACTCCCTGTATATTTGTGTAAACTATGAGTGACAAGATCTGCACCGGAATTAATTGCTGATTGCCATTGTTCATCCAGAAAGGGAAAATGACTCCCATGGGCTTCATCGACGACTAAAGCTATCTCGCGCTCGCGACAGTAATCAGCTATCTTGTCAATATCAATAGTTATCCCTTCATAACTCGGATGAGTGAGTAACAAAGCTGATACATCACTGGTTTCCAACGCCGAGATTACTTCTTCCGTCGTCGGCATCAACGACACAGAAGGAATAAAATAAGGCTCCAATCCGGCTAAGATAATCCCGTGAATTGCAGAAATATGACTGTTCAGAGCGATAGCAACTCGTTTATACTGAGTCCCCAATAAAGCACAAGCCGTTAATACTCCTTGAGTCCCTCCTCCCGTCAGCCAAAAGGTATGCTTGGTGCCGTACAATTG
>CAZNNK010000236.1:0-8569 GCA_964574085.1 uncultured Coleofasciculus sp. | reverse complement strand
CATTAACAACCAAACGAATGTCCCTAAACCCGCCCCTACACAATCAAAATGCCTATGAATGCCCCAGCTATTGCGATCGCGTCTAAACCCACACCCCCAGAACGCCGAAATCTGGAACACCAAGCCGATTACAACACCGTATCATCATTACCAGAGGTTTGGTCGTTAGCCGCCCAGCGATTTGGGGAGACTGTCGCCTTACACAACCCCTACGCTAAACCCGAAGCCAAGCTTACCTTTGCCCAAATGTGGCAGCAAATTCAGCAGTTTGCGGCTGGATTACAAGCGTTAGGCGTCTCGGCTGGCGATCGGGTGGCGTTGTTTTCGGAAAATAGTTCCCGCTGGTTTGTAGCTGACCAAGGTATTATGACCACTGGGGCGGTTGATGTGGTGCGAAGTTCTCAAGCGGAATCCGAGGAACTTCTCTATATCCTTAAGGATAGCGAAGCGACTGCCTTTGTGCTGGAAAATCAGGATACCTTAACCAAGCTGGATCAGCATTTGCATGATTTGCCAATTCAACTGGTTATTTTATTATCCGATCAGGAACCGGAGGCTGAGTCAGGGTTGAATATCCTCAATTTTTCCCAAGTGTTGGAACAGGGGAAAAATCACCCATTCCAACCCATTGAACAACCCCCTGACACCCTCGCCACCTTAGTCTATACCTCTGGCACCACCGGGAAACCCAAGGGTGTTATGCTAAGTCATGGCAACCTGTTACATCAAGTTACCAGCTTGGGTGCAATTGTACAGTTAGAAGCAGGCGATCGCATCTTGAGTATTCTCCCATCTTGGCATGTTTATGAACGTGCCATTGAATACTTCGCCCTCTCCCAAGGCTGTACCCTGGTTTATACCACGCTGCGCCATGTTAAGCGGGATCTGAATGCCCAACACCCGAACTATTTTGTCTCAGTTCCCCGTTTATTGGAATCGATTTATGAGACGGTGCAAAAGCAGCTAAGTAAAGAATCTGCCCGTAAACAGCGCCTAGTTGATATCCTATTCTCGATTAGCGATCGCTATATTCAAGCCCGTCGCCTTGTCCATGGCTTAAGTTTAGAACAGCAGCAGCCCTCTGGATTCCAACGCCTCTGGGCTAGACTTCAATGCTTGACATTAGTTCTGATTCATGCATTAGCAGACCGATTTATCTACAAGAAAATCCGCGAACAAATCGGCGCCAACTTAAAACAAACCATCTGTGGTGGCGGCGCACTTTCCCAGAAATTAGATGATTTTTATGAAATAATTGGCATTGAGGTACTCGAAGGCTATGGTTTAACCGAAACCTCGCCCGTTCTCACTGCCCGTCGTTCTTGGCATAACCTCCGGGGTTCTGCGGGTAAACCGATTCTAGAGACAGAAATTCGCATTGTTGATCCAGACACCAGAGAAACCCTTCCCCAAGGAGAAAAAGGATTAGTTTGGGCGCGGGGATCTCAAATCATGCAGGGTTATTATCGCAACCCGGAAGCCACGGATAAAGTAATTGACGCGGAAGGGTGGTTTAATACCGAAGACTTAGGCTGGTTAACGGTTCAAGACGACTTAGTTTTAACCGGACGGGCAAAGGATACAATTGTCCTGAGTAATGGTGAGAATGTAGAACCGAAACCGATTGAAAATGCCTGTATGCGGAGTCGGTATATTGATCAGATTGTAGTGGTGGGTCAAGATCAGCGATCGCTGGGTGCTTTAATCGTACCAAATTTTGATAACTTACAAGGGTGGGCAGAACAGAATCAGTATCACCTACAACTCCCGGATGGGGAATCTGCTTCCGGCGAGGAAACGATTGATTTAAATAGCAAACCCGTCCAGGAATTTTTCCGCCAAGAAATCAATCGAGAAGCGAAAAATCGTCCCGGTTATAATCCCAATGACCGCATTGGTGTATTTCGTCTGATTTCAGAACCCTTTTCTCAAGAGAATGGTATGTTGACTCAGACGCTGAAAATTAAGCGTCATGTCGTTAGGGAACAGTATAGCGATTTGATTGACGAGATGTTTGCTTAAGTTAACTTAAGCCCTGGCGATTGTAAATCGCGGCTAAACAAACAAAGTCCGCCTACGCGGACTAAGAAAAAATTACAGCACTTTTCACGTTTATGGGAGACAAAATTATAGCCACTTGCTTCTCTACTCAATGATGCTTTGTAGTCTACTAACTTGAAAACTGCTGTAAGGGTGTGGAAACCCGCGCAGGCGGGTTTAGTTTGTATAGCTGCGGTTTCAACCGCCCAGTTTGTTGGACATGAATATCATTGCGCTGCAACTAATCCTTGATTTAATCGCCGCATATACTTATTTAAATCCCCAGCCACTTGACCCGATAAAAAATAAGCGCCGAGTAAATTGGGAAACGACATAGCAATTAACATGCCATCGCTAAAATTAATCACCACACCGGAACTTAAAACCGCCCCCGTAAAAACCGCCAGGATAAACAACACCTTATAGATAATTAAATTATTCTGCCCAAACAAATAATCCCAACAGCGTTCGCCGTAATAACTCCAGGAAATCATCGTCGAGAAAGCAAAAAAGAAAATCGCGATCGCTAGCATCAGGGGAAACCAGGAAATCGCTGTCCCAAAGGCGGCTGAGGTGACTTCCGCGCCACTGAGTTGAGTAAATTCGGGATTGCGATAGACGCCTGTAATCACAATTACCAACGCCGTCATATTACAGATCACCACTGTATCAATAAACGGTTCTAAAAGTGCCACAATCCCCTCCCGCACAGGTTCTTGGCTTCTGGCGGCGGAATGGGCGATCGCCGCTGAACCCACCCCGGCTTCATTAGAAAACGCTGAACGCCTTAATCCCTGAATCATCACGCCAAATACTCCCCCTTCTACCGCCTCTGGAGATAATGCGCCGTTGACAATCGTCAGCATCGCGGCTGGAATATCCAGAAAATTCGTCACCAGAATCCACAGCGCCGCCATAAAGTAAATCACACACATCGCCGGAACAATCGCACCAGCTACTTGACCAATCCGTTTAATCCCGCCAATAATAACTAAACCGACTAGACTAATCAGAATTAAGCCATACAGCCAACTGCGCCCCACAAACCACGGCACAACGGTGGTTATCGCCGCGTAGGATTGGTTCGCCTGAAACATACTCGCGCCGCCAAATGCGCCGCCAATACCCAGAATGGAAAAGATAACGGCTAACACCTTTCCCAGATTCTGATGTCCCATTTCCGCCAAACCCGCCGACAAATAGTACATTGGACCCCCAGCCACCGTACCATCGGGTTTAATTACACGATATTTCTGACCCAGGGTACATTCAACAAACTTACTCGTCATCCCAAACAGTCCCCCCAGCGTCATCCACACCGTCGCACCCGGACCCCCTAAACTGATTGCGATCGCAACTCCCGCAATATTACCCAATCCCACAGTAGCCGAAAGTGCCGTTGCCAGGGCTTGAAAATGAGACACCTCCCCAGCTTCGGTGGGATCATCATACTTTCCCCGTAACACCTCAATGGCGTGCCAAAAGCCCCGGACGTTAATAAATTTCATCCGCAGGGTAAAGAAAACTGCACCGCTAATCAGCCAAAGGACACTGATCGAAAAAATGCCTAGGGTTAAAAACTGCACTGTGGTCTGCTCACTCAGGATACAATGGTATGTCTTTATAAGTGTTACAGTGCATCCGGTGCTTCTTCAACTGGGTTGCGGTCTCAGTATCAAAAGGGAACAGACAACTCACACATAAAAAGTGCATTTCTAGAGGCAATGGTTGAACTATCTGATCACTCACATCAAAGCGTGGGAAGCTAGAAGGCAATCTTGCACTAGACGATATTGATAAGTTCCAAGACGTTGGTCAGATCTTATGAGACACTCGTGTTTGGGTAGGGTAATCTTTACGCGATCGCCTCCCATCCTCCACACGGTTCCTAACCCTTCCCCAAAGAGCGCTACACTAGAAAACGCTGCCTCCCATTCCCGACTATGCCATCTTCTCACCAACCTCTGAACTACCCCACCACCCGCCAAGCTGATCAAGTAGACGACTATCATGGCACGAACGTCGCTGATCCCTATCGCTGGTTAGAAGATCCCGACTCTGAAGAAACCAAAGCCTGGGTAGACGCGCAAAATAAAGTCACCTTCGGCTATCTGGAAGACATCCCCCAACGGGAATCCCTAAAGCAACGCATCACCCAACTCTGGAATTACGAAAAATATGGCATCCCCTATAAAGAAGGGAACCGCTACTTCTATTTCAAAAATGATGGACTCCAGAACCAAAGCGTTCTCTATACCTTAACCTCTCTCGATGGGGAACCCAGAGTCCTGATTGACCCCAACACCCTCTCCGAAGACGGGACTATCGCCCTATCAGGTGTAGCCATTAGTGACGACGGGAACCGCATGGCGTATGGTTTATCTACCTCCGGTTCCGACTGGCAAGAATGGAAAGTAAGGGATGTGGAAACGGGAGACGATTTATCGGATCATCTCAAATGGGTAAAGTTTTCCGGTGCATCCTGGACAACGGATAATCAAGGCTTTTTCTATAGCCGTTATGATGAACCCAATGATGCCACAAAATTAGAAGATATCAATTATTATCACAAACTCTATTATCACAAACTCGGCACAGCCCAATCCGATGATCTGTTAATTTATCATCGCCCTGACCAGAAAGAATGGATGTTTAATGGGGCGGTGACGGAAGATGGGCATTATCTAATTATTTATGTTAGTCAAGGAACTGATCCCAAGAATCTGGTGTTCTACAAAGACTTACAAACCCCCAATTCTCCCATCGTCGAATTGATTTCCGAGTTTGAAGCGAATTTCAGTCTGATTGACAATGATGGGTCAATCTTCTGGTTCCAAACTGACTTAGACGCCCCACGAAGTCGGGTGATTGCCATTGATATTCATAACCCAGGGCGAGAGAACTGGCAAGAACTAATTCCCCAAGCTGAAGAAACATTAGAAGATGTCGGGGTTCTGAATAACCAGTTTGTCGCCGATTACCTTAAAGATGCCCGTTCTTCCATTAAAATTTTTGATCTCAATGGTGCCTTTGTCCGGGAGGTGGAATTACCGGGAATTGGGTCAGCCGGAGGATTCAGTGGGAAGCGTTATGATACGGAAACGTTCTATGTATTTACCAGTTTCACCACCCCAGCCACAATTTACCGCTACGATTTGGAAACCGGGGAAAGTTCCCTATTTCGCCAACCGACGGTAGACTTTGATCCGACTCAATACGAAACGCGGCAAGTGTTTTACCCCAGTAAAGACGGGACACAAGTGCCGATGTTTATTACCCATAAAAAGGGATTGGCATTAGATGGCAATAATCCCACCTATCTCTATGGTTACGGTGGTTTTAATGTCTCTCTAACTCCCAGCTTTTCAATTAGTAATCTGGTGTGGATGGAGATGGGAGGTGTCTATGCGATTCCGAATCTCCGAGGCGGTGGTGAGTATGGCGAAGATTGGCATCAAGCGGGAACAAAGCTGAATAAGCAAAATGTGTTTGATGATTTTATTGCCGCAGCGGAGTGGTTAATTGAAAATCAATATACTCGTCCGCAAAAACTGGCAATTGGCGGTGGAAGTAATGGGGGTTTATTAGTCGGGGCTTGTATGACTCAGCGTCCCGATTTATTCCGTGCTGCCCTTCCTTCAGTTGGGGTTCTGGATATGCTGCGCTTCCATAAGTTTACGATTGGTTGGGCATGGTGTTCTGATTTTGGTTCACCGGAAAATCCAGAGGAGTTTAAGGCGCTTTATGCCTATTCGCCGTTACATAACCTCAAGCCAGGGACGGCTTATCCAGCAACATTAATTACGACAGCGGATCATGATGACCGCGTGGTTCCAGCCCATAGTTTCAAGTTTGCAGCAGCGTTACAAGCCGCACATTCTGGGGATAATCCGGTCTTAATTCGCATTGAAACGAAGGCGGGTCATGGTGCGGGAAAACCGACGGCTAAGATTATTGAAGAGATTGCCGATAAGTGGGCATTTTTGCAGCGAGTCATGGATTTTGAGTCTCGAATGACGTAACTTGCTTCTCCAGGAAAGCGAGTATGACCAATGATAAAGGACAAAGGACGAATGACTAACAATAAGCACTGATATCCTCCCCACATTGGTCAGCCAAGTAGCACAGGGCGCGAAAGCGGAGGCTAACGAATTCGTCATAGAAAGGATTGAGTTTGCACAAGGGAGGAATGTGAGCAACCCGACGCCCAAAGAGGCAGATATCACGTTCAAAGGGGCATTGGGCGGGAATCATTTTGCAGAAGAATCTAGCTTTGGCGGGGTTGTGAATTTCGATGGTCTCTAACCATTGCTTGATGGTTTGTAGAGGCTTGATCGGTTGTTGGGGTGAGGTGGGAGGGGTGATGGGGTTTGTCTTGGCTTCAACAGGGGTGGTGTTGATCAGTCCGTTTTGGTAGGTGGTATACATGGTTTGATTTGCTCCGTGTGGTTTGTTTGTTTGTCTCTATTCATAATTTAACCCAATTCAGCATAAGTTCAAATATAAAAAACTATTATCATTGATTAGCTCTACTTAGGGTCTGGTGGATAAGTGTTGTCGTGGGGGTAGGGAGCAGGGGAAGCAGGCTGAGGGGGTGGCTGATTCCTTTATCGGCTGGAATCTTCGGAAATGGCAATCATAGATAGCGTTTGACGAACTGAGGGGGAAGGAGGCGGTTGTACAATCTAGAAGACTAACCATCCAATCCACTATGCCCAAACCCGTTATTCCCCGCATCGAGCAACTGAGAGTCAAAAACTATCGTGCTTTACGCGATCTTGAACTGAAAAATATTACACCACTAACAGTCTTCTTGGGTCCAAATGGCAGTGGTAAATCCACCATTTTTGATATATTCGCATTTCTGTCCGAATGCTTTCAATTGGGTCTACGTCGGGCTTGGGATCGGCGGGGACGGTTTCGAGAATTGCGAACTCGCGGGGCGGAAGGTCCAATATCTTTTGAGTTGAAATATAGGGAAAAGCCAAAAGCTCCAATCATCACCTACTACCTAGCAATCGACGAAGGCAATCGTGGTCCCTACGTTGCACAAGAATCTCTACAATGGCGGCGAGGACAAAAAGGTGCGCCATTTCAGTTTTTGACTTTTAAGGAGGGGAAAGGTGAAGTCATTAGCGGTGAGATGCCCGAAAAGGAAGACGCACGTATTCAGCAACAGCTAGACTCTTCTGACATTCTCGCGGTGAATACCCTGGGACAATTCGCCAGTAATCCTCGGGTGAGCGCTCTGCGTCGATTTATCAGTGGTTGGTATCTGTCTTATCTTACGGCTGATCATACTCGTAGCACACCCGAAGCGGGTCCTCAAGAAAAGCTTTCTGAAACAGGTGATAACCTGCCCAATGTCATTCAATATTTCAAAGAACAGTATCCTGATCGACTCAATCAAATTCTGACAACCCTTACTCATCGGATTCCGCGCCTAGAAAGCATTGATGCAGAGATGATGCAGGATGGGCGATTGCTATTACAAGTCAAAGATGCCCCATTTCAAAGACCCATTTTGGCTAAATTTGCCTCAGATGGCACCCTGAAAATGTTTGCCTATTTGACTGTTCTCTATGATCCTGATCCACCTAAACTCATCGGCATTGAAGAACCAGAAAACCATCTCCACCCTCGTTTGCTACCTGAGCTAGCCGAAGAGTGCCGAACTGCATCTGGACAAAGCCAGTTAATGGTGACGACTCACTCACCGTACTTTGTCGATGCTCTGCGCCCAGAAGAACTTTGGGTACTCTATCGTGATGAAGAGGGTTTCACTCAGGCGAAGCGTGCTGCCGATATGCGCGGTATTCCTGAATTTATGGCTGAAGGTGCAACCCTGGGTAATCTCTGGATGGAGGGATACTTTGAATTTGGTGATCCGCTCAAAAACCAGGGTGCGCCTAAAACTAAACGTTAGTAGTTATGCTCAACATGACGGTATTACACTTAGAAGTTTTAGTCGAAGAATATTCCGCAGAAGTTGTTCTTAAAAACCTATTGCCTAAAATTCTTCCCTCTGATGTTGAATTTGAAATTCACTCGTTCTTCTCAGTGGATTTACAACTAAATCCAGTACTTCAAGCCAACAATTCACCGTACTCAATCGCATTGCCATTGAAGAGCTTGAAGCCTGGTTTTTAGGAGACGCAACTGCTATCTGCCAAGCGTATCCAAAAATAGCAAAAAGTTTTGCTACTCAACAACGTTATCGTTACCCTGATGCAATTAAAGGAGGAACATGGGAAGCTTTGGAAGCCTTACTAAAAGGAAAGGGATACCATCAAGGCGGCTTGAACAAGGTTGAAGCAGCGCGAACAATTTCTGAGTATATGCAACCTCAGACTAATCAATCGCCGAGTTTCCAGTGCTTCAACTCTGGGATACAAGCTTTTTTCAAATGATAGTTGCACTTAAGCTAAAAAAGGGAACAAGGTAACAGTTAGGTAGGGTGGGCAAAATTTATAAACCTCAAATGCTTAGGTTATTGTTCGCTACTTTTGCCCACCCTACGGTATTTGGC
>CAZNNK010000235.1:0-8578 GCA_964574085.1 uncultured Coleofasciculus sp. | reverse complement strand
CCCTGTTCCCTGTTCCCTGTTCCCTGTTCCCTGTTCCCTGTTCCCTGTTCCCTAATCTCCACCGCTAACTTTAATTGTGTCCACCTACTTACTTATGCTTCCGTTCACTGTTACCTGATTAAGACTACCCAGCCATTTAGTTCTTGGCACGCGATAGGGTTTAAATATCAAGGGTTCCAAACCGCCAAATTTAACCAAGTGAGTCAGAAAATGTAACGTCCCGGCTAGAATATCACTCCGTTGCGGTTGCACAATATTGCTTAATTTCAATTGATCTGGAGATTGCCAAAAGTCCTTCATTGATGCCACAATATCCGGAGCATTGGATAAGCGCACGAATAAAAAGACAACTTGAGCCATTTTCGCCTCGACAACGGCTGGGTTTTTGAGTTGATTTCCTTGGAATGTGCCGCCAAAACGCTGCTGGATAAATGTTTTCACCTGCTGAGAATAGGCGGTCGAATTATAGTCCATAATCGCTTGAGAAACCAAGGGATAGCGACCCGAATTAATTAGAGATCCGATAACACAAGCCGCTACATCTGCGGTATAGTCAGAATCTCTGGCAAAGCGAGTTAAGGCTTCCGATAAGCTTTTGACCGCTAGGGTTTCATATTGTGTCCGATAAACAATAATCGCCGAACCAATATCACCCGCCCACGCCGTATGATCGGCTGTCCATTGGGTTAAATCTGACCATTGAACACCGGGTTGATTAATTTGGTCAGACAGGGAAGCGAGAAAGTGACCAAAGTCTGTCATTTCACCACTTAATCGCACATCCCCATTTAGTTTTCCTTGATCTTCCCCTTGAATATAGTCTTGATGATAACCTGTTGCGGTACTCCATAATCGGCTTGTATAGTTTTTCCGGGTATAGCCGCGCAGAATATTGGCAATTTCATACGCTGATTTGTTGGGGTTGTCCCGTTCAACGTTTCGGATAAATTCTAAGGCAGTTTCTAGTTCAGACATAAATTCGTCATTTGTCATTTGTCCTTTGTCATTTGTCCTTTGTTAATTAGGACATCGCTTCCCCGCTGGATGTCATTAAATCTTATATTCAAAACAGCTTGTTGTAATCGTGGGGACAACCAAGCATTATACTGCGGATAAACAGGTAAGCGGGGAACGAGATGCCATCCGGCTGGTTCGACGATATTTTTTAATCGCTGAATTTGAGGATGGGGATAATTGGGATTTACCTCGTCTTTGGGTCCAATTCCGCCCAAATCTCTCGCCCCTGCGGCTAAACAAGCAAGTAACCATTGGTTATCTGACACTAAATTAGGCGGAATTTGCAGGGTGATATCCGCAGGTAAAATTTGACGGGCTTTGGCAATGACTTGGGGTAACTGCTGCGGATCAAAGGCGGGGGCTTGCCAATGTTGTTGATCACCGGGACTGTGGGGTTGTAAGATCACTTCTTGGATGTGACCATACTGAGCATGAAGCTGCGCGATCGCATCCAAGGTTTCCCACCAATCCATGGGTGTCTCACCAATACCCAACAATAGCCCTGTAGTGAACGGAATCTGCAATTCCCCCGCCCAAACAAGCTGTTGTAGCCGCACCTGGGGTATTTTACTGGGTGCATGACGGTGAACCGTGTGCTGGAGTTGGGGGGTAATCTGTTCCAGCATTAACCCCATTGACACATTCACCGATTTTAGCGATCGCATCTCCTCAAACTCCAAGGGTCCAACATTAGTATGGGGCAAAAATCCCCTGGATAGGGCGAGTTCACATAAATCATAAATTCGCTGGAACCAAGCTTGACGACGGTGCGAGTGGGGATGTACCTCACCACTGAGAATAAGGATTTCACAAATTCCTTGAGATTGAAGCTGTTTTAAGAGATGATCAGCCTCAGTTAGAGTTAACCATGAACTTTGACCTGGATCAGCGCGAAAATTACAGTAGCTACAACGGTTAAAACATTCGTAGGTAGGAACCAGCGTGTAAGCCGGACTATAGGTAATAATTTGAGAATCGCTAGTTGCCATTGTGGATGACGTTAAACCTGATGTGAGTGCGACGTAAAGTTGAAAGCTTCATTTTACCTTTGCTCCTCGTAGCCTGAAAACCTTATGCCTTGGTTGATTCGCGGCTTATAGGGAACGGAGAGAATCAAGGTTTTATCAAGAGAGTATGAAGCTAGTGTGAAGACAACCCCTCTTTTCGGTAAAGAGTTCATGAAGAAGGACTAGAGGCTATTGCTTTTCTCTTTTGGTTTTTACCTGACAAATCCAAACGGCGAAACCTTCTTCAGCGAGGATCGGTTAAACCCCGGTGGTGTTGCTCAGGCTCTAGTTTTTGAGGGCGATGGTGAAACAGTACTTCAGGCGCCGGGACGTCAACCGGGTGTATTTCTGGGAAATGAGTTCATCGTTGCTTTTGAGGATCAACTTGTTGGAGGTCCTGACTCTGACAAAGACTATCAAGACTTTGTCATAATCGCGGAATCCCTCGATCCAAAAATTGATGTTCCAGAACCCACTACCCTAGCTGGCTTAGGTCTACTTGCTGGCGCCATGGCAGTCTCTCGTCGTCGTAAAAATTCTCGGAACTCTTAATTTCTAACATCTTATCGGTAGAATGAGAACAAATTTTATAAGTCTTTAGTGGGCAATTGCGAGTAAGATAGCATTTGCCCGCTTTTTGATTACTCATGAGGATAAATCATAAATTCCCTGAGATTGAAGCTGTTTTAAGATAGGCTGTGGCTTTGGCGCTCTGTAGTGACTAGCCATTGACTTAAATAACATATATATTATAGTTATACTTATGCTATGGGAGATAATATTCCACGCGGAATTTTACGAATGGTTCTTTGAACAAAACGATGGGGTACAGGAATCGATTGCTATGGTGCTTGATATTCTTGAAGAACAGGGGGCGCGTCTTGGTAGACCATACGTTGATACCATTAAAGGTTCATCGCTTCCAAACATGAAAGAGCTACGTGTTCAACACGCTGGTGAGCCATACAGGATACTTTTTGCTTTTGACCCGAAACGGCAAGCAGTTCTTTTGCTTGGTGGCAATAAATCTAGGGATAAACGCTGGTATGAGAAAAACATTCCCCTAGCAGAGCGGCGATTTAGAGAATACTTAGAAGAAACTCAAGGGGGTGAGCTAATATGACAGTTCATAAAACTTACAAAGAAGTAAGAAAAGGTTTCTCTCCAGAAGCTCAAGCACGTATTACCGCTGGAGCCAACAAAATCAGAGAAGAACTGAAAATTCTCCGCACTCTTCGAGAAGTTGCAGGACTCTCACAAGAAGAATTAGCAGAGCGACTTGATGTAAAGCAGCCCTATATTTCACAACTGGAAGGGAGAGAAAATATCACACTCAATACGCTGGTAGGAGTGGTCGTTGCTTTAGGAGGTTCTGTGGATATTACTATCAATTTTCCTGAGAAAGAACCCGTATGCTTTTCTCGTATTGAAACCCTCCTATCTGCCAAAGGAGCAGAGTCAGAAACAGAAATGTAATTTGCAGCGGGGGCAAAGGGGAGGGAGCAGATATCCCCACTACACAGGAATTTCTAGACTAATGACTTAAATCTCAGCCATATCCTCAGAACGCTCTAACCAAATGGCTCTCAATCCCGCCACTTTAGCCCCTTGATAGTCCTCTCGTAAACTATCGCCAATATGCCATGCTTCTGAAGGTTCACATTCATATTTCTGTAAAGCGCGAATAAAAATTTTGGGATCAGGTTTAGCCACGCCTGCTTCTGTGGAAATCGTGATTGAACTAAAAAATTCATCCAGATTTAGTGCTTTTAGCACTAAGTAAAGACGAGAATCAAAATTGGACAAAACACCTAGTTTAATATCGACCCGCCGCCACGCCTCCAGCGCTGGGATAACATCTGGATAAATAAACCAGGGTTCGGCTGTGGCAAAGTGGGTATAAAGGTGGTCAAAAAAATCGGTAAAGTCAGCAAACTGTTCCAGAACACCAACTTTTTGGAACGTGCGCAGGGCAATCACACGCCACCATTCAAATTCACACTGAGGAACATCTTCGGAGTCTGTGTCAGGAAAAACCAAGGGATCAGCCGCAGCAAAGGCTTGGAAAAAGGCATCGTTAACCAGTTTCGGTGGTACATTTACATTAAACTGGCGAGCGATCGCGCTGTAAATCTGACCCACACTCCCACGCACCCCAAATAATGTACCAACGGCATCCAGTAAAATGACTTTTGGATTGGTCATTTGTCCTTTGTCATTCATCATACCCGCCCCTACACACTCAAAACGACCTTATCTCTCATCTTTGAGCAGATTTAATAACGGTTGTGCAATCCAATTTAAACCAACTTTAAGCTGATGGTCTAGGGTGGGCATACGATAAAGATAGGCAAGGCGCCGTGTTAGATGGGCGAAAACCCCATCCAGCTTTAATCCTAACCCGGTTAGTGTGGCGTTGTCTGTACCTAATGTCATCATTTCGCCTAAATGTTGATAGTGGAAGGGGAGTAAGGGACGCCCAGTTAGAGATGCCCAAATATTCCAAGCGGCGTAATCGGCTTGCTGAAAGGCGGATTGAGCCGTGTTGGGGACTTGTTGACCGGTGATGTCTCGACAATCGGCTAGATCCCCTAAAGCATAAAGTTCTGGATGATCAACCACTTGTAGAGTTGGGGTGATCATGAGTTGACCCCGGTGGTTTTGTTTAAAGGGGAGCGATCGCACGACAGGGGCGACTGTGGTGCCAACTGCCCATACCACGATATCTACTGGAATGGTATCCACCTGTCCTTTGTACAGCAGAGAAATGGTATCAGCGCTGATCGCATCTACCGAGGTGTCCAAGTCAATCCACACATTTCGTTCATTTAAAGCTGTCCGTGCGGCTTCACGGTTAAATTCGGGAGAGGTTTTCAGAATCATCTCACCTTGTTCAATTAACCGGATGCGTCCGCGTTCTCCTAATCGTTCAGCAAGTTTGCAGGCGAGTTCCACACCACTGTATCCACCACCAACAACCGCGACGCGGATTTTTTCCTTGTCAGATTCTTCGAGAATACGTAACCGTTCTTCTAAACGATAAGCATCTGCGATCGCTCGAAACGGAATGGCATGTTCAGCCACACCGGGGACGATCTCCATCGGTGTAATTCCGCCTAAGGATAAAACCAGGCGATCATAGGCAAATTCTACGCCATCCTGTAATTGTACCCGCTGCCCGTCACTATCAATCCCCATCACCGTCGCTTGGGTAAAGCGCACTCCTGTATTTGCCAGGAGTTCTTCAAACGGTGGGGCAATTTCCCAGGTTTGCAGTTCACCGGTCAGAAGTTCGTACAGCAGTGGCATAAATACGAAGCGATCGCTTTGATCAACAAGTATAATTTCTGGCTGCTGTGATTTTTCCCAAGGGAGTTGGCTTAAGCGCAGGGCAGTATACAGCCCCCCAAAGCCTCCACCGAGAATACATAATCGGGTTGTTTGGTCACTCATTGTTGAATGGGCGGATTATCCGTGGTAGGGGAACTTCCTTCCAGGATAGCAAGAGAGAGATGAGGGAGATGGGGGAGTTGTGAGTTAATTCAAAACTCAAAACTCAGGGCGGGTTTTGAACAAACGTTATCATCAATAGCGAAACGCGATTCCCTAAACCCGCCCCTACACACTCAAAACTTCTCCTGCACCTCTGCACCTTTGCTTTAGATATCGCCGCGAATTTCTTCGACTACGCCATCTCGTAGGAGAATTTCGACCTGCATTTTGCGAACCAAGTTATCTCCGGCTTCAACGCGGAAGAAGCTTTCGATTTGACCTTGATTGACTTCTTGGTCAAGTTCGAGCATCTGTACCTGTTGCAGTTGCTGGAGTTGCTGGTTTTTTTGCTCAAGCAGTTCACTTTTCTTTTGATTGACCTGCAATTGAATACTTTCGATCTGCTGCTTGACTTGAGGACCCGGAGGATTCACACTTTGCTTTTGAATTTCCGCGATCGCCCGTTGCCCTTGCATGTCCAACTGTTGAAGTTGAGAGTCCAGTTGGTTAATTTGTGCCTGGAGTTGTTGTTGCACCTCCTCCTTCCAGCGGGGTGTGACAATGGCTTTAATATTAACCGGTCGCTTCAAGAGTAGGTTGGATTGAGATTCTTTGGATTGAGAGTCTTCTGTAGGCATATAGGTATTTCTCAGTAGGTCTGACACTTAAAAAGGTAAGGGTTAATCCGGCTAACAGGATAACCCAAAGTTTGGGGACATGATGATTAAGAGCAACAGGCAACTTGCCAGCAGACTCTTTCACCCTATTTCCCCCCAATCAGGCGAACATCCCGTTAATGATATCGCGATATCGTTGAGTAACAACGGGTCGCCGGATTTTCAGTGTTTGAGTCATCATGCCATTTTCGATGGAAAAGGGTTCTAAAATCAGCGCAAATTGACCAATTCGATCATCAGGGCGATAACCCGGTCGATTTTTGACTTCCCGGTTCAATTCTTGCCGGAATAGGTTCTGCACCTCTTTACTTTTCAGGTCAATACCCGTCCGGAACGACTCGCTGTCCTCATTCGTATCGGAGTTGGGCAAGTTTAGGGTAACATTTTCAGCGGCTGCCCACTGTTGCAGGGCGTCCAGATTTGGCACAATTAACGCACCGAGCGATCGCTGATCTTGACCCACTAGCATAATTTGGTCAATATAAGGACTTCGCAGACAGGCATCTTCAATCGGTTGCGGCTCGATATTTTCGCCGTTGGTCAATACGATGGTATCTTTTGCCCGTCCTGTCAAGACTAAATCATGGTTGGGCGTCACCCATCCTAAATCTCCGGTATCAAACCATCCCTCGGAGTCCATGGCTTTTGCCGTTGCCTCTGGATTTTTATAATACCCGTGCATCACTTGGGGACCTTTCACCAAAACCAACCCCTGTTCACCTGGGGGTAAGGGTTTCCGGGTTTCGGGATCAACGATGCGAATCTGGGTTCCGGGCATGGGGAGTCCGGAGGAACGGCGCAGGTTACGTTCCATCCGGCGAACATTCGTCACGGGAGAGGTTTCAGTCAGTCCATACCCCACCAGAATTTCAATCCCGGCAATTTCAAAGAAGTTTTCCAAATGCATTGCCAGGGAACCTCCACCACTGATAATGGTTTTGATTTGACCCCCGGTTGCCTCCCGCACGGTTTGATAAATCAGTTTGTCGGCTAATTTGTGGGCAGGTAACAGGAGTAAGGCTTGGATGCTGGCACTGAGGCGTTCCAGGGGGCTTGGGTTAAGCTGGTTCAAGTCTAACCTTTGGGCGATTCGCCGCGCTTTGATATAGCGCTGACTGATATCCAGTAAGGTATATACTAATTTTT
This sequence comes from uncultured Coleofasciculus sp., assembly GCA_964574085.1. GTDB lineage: Bacteria > Cyanobacteriota > Cyanobacteriia > Cyanobacteriales > Coleofasciculaceae > Coleofasciculus. Next base: position 1,239 of record CAZNNK010000235.1, on the reverse strand, counting down.
GCTTATTTGGGGGTTGCTCCCGAAACTGCTTTTGTACCCCGTCATAAATCGATTCCCACAGCCGAGGAACGCCGATCATGTAGATGGGTTTAAAGGCTTTGAGATCGGCTTTGACATGGCGAATCGTGGTGTAAATTTGGGTACACCCTTGGGAGAGGAGGAAGTATTCAACGGTGCGTTCGTAGACATGCCACGTCGGTAAAATACTCAAGATGCGATCGCCCGGTTTGGGTTGGATAACGATGCCAAAGGTCGTCACTTGATGCAACAGGTTACCATGGGTTAACATCACCCCCTTGGGTTTCCCAGTGGTGCCGGAGGTGTACATTAAGGTGGCTAGGGTTTGACGGGTCGCCTGAACGGGTTGTAGAGTGGTTTTTGACCCCAGACTCATCACCTCAGAGAAATTAAGCACCTTGAGCTTGTCTTCAGCAGGTGTCTCTTCATCGGAGAGTAGGATCACAAACTGAATCGGCAAGTCGTCAAGATGAGGTCTGAGTTTGGTCAGTGTCTTGGTATCTTCGACAACTAAAGCAATGCTGCCACTGTGGTCTAAAATATACCGCAGTTCTTCGGGATCAGCTTGGGCGCTACGAACCACATTTGCCGCCCCAGCCGTCATGATCCCCTGATCGGCAATTAGCCAACGGGGGCTGTTATCGGCAATCAAGGCGATACGAGGCGGAAGTTCCGAGGACTCTTGTTCGGCTTTGATCACGGGATTATCGAACAAGGTTTGTAACCCCGCCGCCAATTGCTGAATCTGGCGTACCAACTGAGTGTACGTTAGGATCACCTCTGGTTGGGTATGGGGATCTCTCAAGGCGATGATTTGTCCAAACCGCTGCGCCGCGATCGACCAAATTTCCGGTAGAGACTGGATAGAGGAATAGTCAACCAAGGACTTAAGCAGGTGACGTTCCTGGGGACTCATCGACAACGACATAGAATTAGTCGGCTTTGTGTTTAACATCTATTACAATCGGTTGTTTTTTTTACCATACTCTTTTGAAGTGAGGCAGAATAGGGGTTTCAGGTGGACAGAATGTCTTCTGTCTGTCATTATTGTGTCTTCCTATACCCCATCTCTCCGTTTCCTGAACAATTGTCACCAACGATGGCGGCAACGTTGAGGTTGAAGTAGGGCAGGATTGCCCTTCCTAAAAACCGGGGGTATCAAAGGAAGAGTCAGGATCATCTATTGTTCAAAGGGGGAAGACGATGAAACTTTTGGTTGTT
>CAZNNK010000234.1:0-8582 GCA_964574085.1 uncultured Coleofasciculus sp. | reverse complement strand
AACCTAGGGCGTGCCAACCTGGAGAATGCCAACTTGAGGGATGTCAACCTGGAAAATGCCTTCCTAAGAGATGCCAACCTAAAGAGTGCCAATCTAGAGGATGCCAACTTCAGGAATGCTAATTTAGGGAATGCTAATCTAAAGGATGCCAACTTCAGGAATGCTAATTTAGGGAATGCCAATCTAAAGGATGCCAACTTAGAGGGGGCTAACTTAGAGGATGCCCACCTGAAAGATGCAATTATGCCCGATGGAACCAAACATCCATAGACTAAATCTGGTTCTAGAGAAGGTGCTGTTTAGCTTGATTTTAGCGATAGCTTGTATATTAGGCATTATCTATAAAATACAATCAATAGTACAAGAACACCGCCGCGATCGCACGCCGCCCTCTGCACAATTCCCTGAGTTGGGTTGGTAAGCCATGATCAGATGTTGGGTATCATAATATTAAGCCAACTTACGCTAATAGAGGTATGGCTTACCGCATCGAATACTCACCGGAATCAGAGACACATCTACAATATCTAACGGCTCGACAGCAGGCGATTGTCTTGGATACTGTTGATGAGCAACTGATGTATCAACCAACAGTTGAGACAAAAAACCGAAAGCTAATGCGCCCTAATCCCCTTGCTCCTTGGGAACTTCGCATTGGTAATTTGCGCGTCTACTATGATGTAGAAGAGGAGCCTGACGCTGTGGTGTACATCAATGCCGTCGGCATCAAGGAACGCAATCAAGTTCGTATCGCTGGGGAGATTTATGACTTATGAAAATTGTTGAGATTGCAGAGGCAAACGCAACACTGGCTGAATATACCTCCGATCTGGCTGAGGAACCCGTTATTATTACTAGCAACGGTCAACCTATTGCCGCTTTGATTACATTAGAAAACGTCGATATGGAGACGATTTCACTAAGTGCCAATCCCAAATTTATTGAGTTAATTGAGCGTTCACGGGAACGTCGTCGCGCTGAGGGAGGAATTTCTAGCACAGAAATGCGGCGTAGACTGGGATTGAGCAACGAAGATAGTTTTTAGATTTAGCTAACATGGATAATTAAGCATCTTGGGAAATACCCGTAAACAAGTCAGAGATATCAACAATTTAATTATGAACACACAAGTTTGGATGCCCCTTCCCTATTTTCCCGTAGACCCCAGTAAATACCCGCCTGCACTTGTTCAATTGGGCGCGATTTCCAATCAGCATATTGAACTAGGGCAAGAGATAGAACTAATAAATATTGTCAGTCCATTTACAGGAAGGTCTTTCCTCATAAAAATCACGGGTTTTCGAGATAACTTTGTTCTAGCACTTTCTCCCGATAGATCGGTTAGAACCCAAGCTGAGGATTATTTCTTTTCAAGATATCCATAATATGATTACAGGCGGCTCACTACAGAAGAATACTATAGACTTTACCCGGAAGAACAGAATTTGCTGCCTGGGAGAGTAATAAACATTGAGTAATTTTTTCGGTTTCAGCCACATCAAATTTAGCCAGATTTTGCTATTTAATAGTTATAAAAACCCTGGCTTATTTGTCGCTTAAAATCAATAGCCTTTATCCCAGCATCATATACATCCTCTGGCTTTATCTGACTTGCCTGCGGGGGTATCTTAATCGCAAAGATTCGTGCCTCTCTTCCTAAACGTATATCCTGCAAGACACGTTTGTAATGATCTTCTCCAATTAATTCAGGGAAGTGACGACTGGAATCGAACATATAGCGATATTTGTTAAATATTTCTAATCCTTGTTTAACAAGGTGTTCAAACTCATTCCAGGTAAGAGATTCAGGATCATCTTTTTCTGCAAGAGTTTTTTTTAGGTTTCTATGGGCAATAAAATTACCTCTTAGTACAGTTAATTTTTTAACTAAGTGATTTTCATTACTAACCAATTTAAAATCCTGATCAATTTGCTCAGGCGTTGGTTTTTGTGACTTCTGAGGTAAACGATCTCGAAATTTGGATATATCAAATAGCTCTGTATTACCTTTGATGATTTTGAGAAGTTGCTGAAGGTTTAGAGTTCCTTTATCTCTAGTGTCATAAGCCCGACACAAATATAAAATACTTACTTCTCGATGTGCATTTAAAGTAAGTCGCCAAAAATTAATACATTGATTCATCTCTCTACTATACTCACCAAGAGAATATTTGAGATTTTTATGAAGACGAAAATGATGACCTGCGTTCAACAAGTCATCGGCAAGAGCATCTAAAAGCTCGTTGAATTCAACTTCACTGTAACGCATATATATCCTGTAAAGTATAAGTTAAATTCTAACACAGATACCTGCTTCAAGTCTCACCTACCACAGCAATAAGACGACGTTCCCGATCAGCCGCAAATTCCAAACACGCTCGGATATCTTCCTCTGTCAACTCCGGGAAATCATCTAAGATTTCTGCATGAGACATCCCCGCCGCCAACCAGCCCAACACATCATACACAGTAATCCGCATTCGTCTAATACAAGGCTTCCCGCCACGCTTACCCGGTTCGATAGTGATGATGTTGCGATAACTCATAACTCAGTTAGATTGAGTAATCTTGATTATCTCAGTCTAGCCCAAAGGAGTACCTAATCAATAAACCTAAATTGGGTTGGCAACCCCTAATCAGATATTGGGTATCCCATGTAATCTTTTGTTAGCTGTTTGATAGTGCTAAAATCTCTAACCTAGACTCTATTACTGTGCTACGTCATTAAATACCTAGCCGCTTACGGGCTTCTAACAGCGATAATCGTTTAGTTGAACCCGAACGGTGTGCTAAAAATTCCATGAATTCCTGATTTTGACGTAACGCTTCGACTTCAGCCGCAAAATCATCTACAGCAGATAAAACAAACTCCGTCCCATCGGGTTTTATGAGGATAAGAGTATCTTGTTCTGCCAATTCAATTAACTCGACGACTGTTAAATTAGATTGAGCCAGTTCAATTGTTTTCATAACTTGACTTCCTGACCTCGAATATAATCGTGAACTTCATTGACTTACCATAGATACTGGAGTCATATCTATCACCCACTAAATTCTTATCTTATACTATTACTATCGCCTCAAAAACCTCTGCGTCCCTTTGCGTAAACCTCTGCGCCCCTCTGCGTTAAAAAAACACATCGCTTCCCAGGAACAAAACTCCAACAACAACCCGACTTCTCATCCGAAATCTAGAAACCTACGAAAGTCAGGGCGGGTTTAGTAAAATCTAGGTGCAACCGAAAAGATAGTCGTGAAACCCGCCCCTACAGAGACACCACATACCGTCAACAGCAAGAACAACGCCCCCTCACAACCAATGACAGAGGCAACGCTAAGATCATCAAGGACTATTACCCGCCATTGCCCTCATGTCTGATCTGACCAAAATTGCCTCCAACCCTACCCCATCCCTCAATGGAAACCAACCCCCCAGCCAAAACACGATCCGCATCCGGGGTGCCAGACAACATAACCTGAAAAACATCAACCTCGATCTCCCGCGCGATCGCTTAATTGTCTTCACAGGCGTCTCCGGTTCCGGTAAATCCTCTCTCGCCTTCGATACCATCTTCGCTGAAGGACAACGCCGCTACGTGGAATCCCTCAGCGCTTACGCCCGTCAATTCCTGGGACAACTGGATAAACCCGATGTAGACGCCATTGAAGGCTTAAGCCCTGCGATCTCCATTGACCAAAAATCCACCTCCAATAATCCCCGTTCCACCGTGGGTACCGTTACCGAGATTTACGACTACCTGCGCCTATTATTTGGTCGCGCTGGAGAACCCCACTGTCCAATCTGCGATCGCAACATCGCCCCCCAAACCATTGACCAAATGTGCGATCGCGTCATGGAACTCCCAGATCGCACCAAGTTCCATATCCTCGCCCCTGTCGTCCGAGGCAAAAAAGGTACACACAAAAAGCTACTCTCCAGTTTAGCCGCTGAAGGATTTGTTCGCGTCCGCGTCGATGGCGTGATCCAAAATCTCTCTGATCCAATTGAATTGGATAAAAATTATACCCACACGATTGAAGTCGTCATTGACCGCTTAATTAAAAAGCCGGGACTCCAGGAACGTTTAACCGACTCTTTGGCAACCTGTCTCAAGCGTGCCAATGGAATTGCCGTGATCGAAATCTTAAATGATACAGCAGCAGAGTCAGCTAGAGTTCAACCCAATGCACATAATGACGAAGAAAATACCCATTCTTCCGAGTCAGAACTTCCCCAAGAAATCGTCTTCTCGGAAAACTTTGCCTGTCCCGAACATGGCGCGGTAATGGAGGAATTATCTCCCAGACTCTTTTCCTTTAACTCCCCCTATGGCGCTTGTCCTCACTGTCACGGATTAGGCAATTTACGCACCTTTTCCCCCGAACTCGTTGTCCCCGAACCCAGCCAACCGATATACTGTGCGATCGCGCCTTGGTCGGAGCGAGATAATTCCTATTACTTGTCCCTACTCTACAATATCGGACAAGCTTATGGCTTTGAACTGGGAACACCGTGGCAGAAACTGAATTCCGAACAGAAACAGGTGATTCTCTATGGGGCGGATAATCCAATTTGGATCGAAGAGTATAATGATTACCGCCGTTATCGGGGTGTTATTCCCATCCTACAAAAGCAATATGACGAAACCAGTTCGGATAACTATAAGCAGAAACTCGAACAATATTTAGTCGATCAACCCTGTGAAGTCTGTAAAGGGAAACGATTGAAGCCAGAAGCCCTAGCGGTGCGGCTGGGACAGTATCGGATTACCGATTTAATTGAGGTTTCCATCGGCGAAAGTCGTCAACGAATTGATCAATTAAATCTATCATCCCGTCAGGCAAAAATAGGCGAACTCGCCCTCAAAGAAATTAAGGCACGATTGCAATTTCTCTTAGATGTCGGCTTAGATTATCTTACCCTAGATCGGGCGGCGATGACCCTTTCGGGGGGAGAAGCTCAACGAATTCGTCTGGCGACTCAGATTGGCGCGGGGTTGACAGGAGTTTTATATGTGTTAGATGAACCGAGTATTGGATTACATCAACGAGATAATGGGCGGTTATTAGCAACCTTGCAGAAATTGCGGGATTTAGGGAATACCTTAATTGTCGTTGAACATGATGAAGAAACTATTCGCACCGCTGATTGGATTATTGATATTGGTCCCAAGGCGGGAGTTCATGGGGGCGAGATTGTGGTTCAGGGAGATTTCACGGAATTACTGAATAGTGAAACATCGTTAACGGGAGCCTATTTATCCGGACGTCAGAGAATTGAAACCCCAGGAAAATGGCGGGAAGGAAACGGGCGAAGATTAGTTCTTAAAAATGCCCACCGCAATAATCTAAAACATATTGATGTAGAGATTCCTTTGGGCAAGTTAGTTTGCATTACTGGAGTTTCCGGTTCCGGGAAATCCACGTTAGTGAATGAACTCCTTTATCCAGCCCTGCAACATCATTTAAGTCGAAAAATACCCTTTCCCAAAGAGTTAGGTAAAGTTAAAGGATTGAATGGCGTCGATAAAGCGATTGTCATTGATCAATCCCCAATTGGTAGAACCCCGCGTTCTAATCCCGCCACCTATACTGGGGTATTTGATGTGATTCGCGCACTCTTTGCGGAAACCATCGAAGCCAAAGCCAGAGGCTATAAAGCTGGACGGTTTTCATTTAACGTTAAAGGGGGACGCTGCGAAGCTTGTGGCGGACAGGGCGTGAATGTAATTGAAATGAATTTCCTCCCCGATGTTTATGTGCAATGTGAGGTATGTAAAGGCGCAAGATACAACCGAGAAACCTTGCAGGTGAAATATAAGGGAAATTCGATTGCTGATGTTTTAAATATGACTGTGGAGGAGGCGCTGGAGGTATTTAAGAATATCCCGCGTGCGGTGAATCGCTTACAAACTCTCGTGGATGTGGGGTTAGGCTATGTACATTTAGGACAACCTGCACCCACCTTATCCGGAGGAGAAGCGCAGCGGGTAAAATTGGCGACGGAGTTATCGCGACGGGCGACAGGAAAGACGTTGTATTTAATTGATGAACCAACAACGGGGTTATCGTTTTATGATGTGCATCATTTATTAAATGTATTGCAGCGATTGGTGGATAAAGGAAATTCGGTGTTGGTAATTGAGCATAATTTAGATGTGATTCGCTGTAGCGATTGGGTAATTGATTTAGGTCCTGAAGGGGGAGATAAAGGCGGAGAAGTAATTGCGGTGGGGACACCGGAGGATGTGGCGGAGAATGAACAGTCGTATACGGGGATATATTTAAAGGAGGTGTTGAAGCAGTATCCGCCAGTTACTGGTAATGTTTGATATATCGTTTAGCCAGTTGGTAATTGAATGGTTGAAGAACATCCACATCTAATTGTAATCGCTGGACCCAATGGTGCAGGAAAATCGACATCTGCTCCCGCTTTGCTTCCAGTAACTCTCGGCGTCACCGAATATGTAAATGCTGATACAATTGCCCAAGGATTATCTGCATTTGCACCAGAAAGAGCCGCATTTCGCGCTGGACGAATTATGCTAGAGCGATTACAGCAATTGGCAAACGAACGAGTTAACTTTGCTTTTGAAACCACGTTAGCCAGCCGCAGTTTTGCACCTTGGATTGCTAACTTGCGTCAGAACGGTTATCGGTTTCATCTATTTTTCCTGGGATTGCCCAATCCAGAGTTAGCGATCGCTCGTGTGCAAGAACGAGTAAGCCTTGGCGGACATGATGTACCGGAAGAAACCATCCGACGTCGTTACCATGCAGGTATCCGTAACTTTTTTCAGTTGTACAGACCCCTGGCAGATTCTTGGTTTTTCTACGACAATGCCAGTATGGAAGTACCCCGTCTCTTAGCGGCTGGCGAAAGAGAAGATAGTGTTTATGTTGCACAACCCCTAATTTGGCAACGGATTGAGGAAGACTATTATGGCAGATAATTTTGGGAACGATAAAATTTCAGAACTTTTGGCTGATAGAGAAAAAATTAATCAAGCATTGGCTAAAGCTGTGCAAGATGCTTTGCTAAAACACAAACAAGCGGGTAATCCAGTGGCTATTTGGCGTGATGGGAAAGTTGTCTGGATACCTCCAGAGGAAATTTTGGCAGAGGAAAATAAACTGTAATTATCTCCGTACATCACTACTGTTGACTGAATGCAGAAATAATTTAATATGAACAACGAGCATCAAACACGGGTAGAACACTTTGCAGCCCTTAAGTCTAAGTACAAAGCCACCGACTATGAAGACTCATCCCCCGCTAGTCTGTTGTATTTCATCCTACGAAAAGCTGACTTGGGAATTGAGCTAGCTGAGATAGAGGCAATTTGGCTCATAGAACGTAACCTTTTTGAAACAATTAAAGCTATCCGGGAGCAACACATACCGAGACAATCAAAAAGTCTAGAAAATCGAGAATTGGCAAGTGAATTTGAGCATTTAAAATCTAAGTATACAGCCACAAAACACTCTATTCCTTGGGAAGCAACGCCGCTTTACTTTATACTTCAAAAATTAGACTCTGAAAATAAGCTAAGTGATTCGGAAATAAAATGGCTTAAACATTTTGGGCATGATGAGACAATTGCAATCGCTCAAGCAATCAAATATTTTCATACATTAAAAACAAAGTACAAAGCGACTAACTATCAAGATACATTTCCTGATAGTCGCTTGTATCAAATCTTAAAAAAACTGGAGGCAAAAGAACCGTTAAGTGATTTAGATATTACCTGGCTCAACGAACATGAGCTATTTGAAACTTTGACAATTTTCCAGGAACAAGAAGCGGTAATGGAATCTGAATTTGCTCAACTCAAAGATAAGTACCAAGCGACTAAGCACCCAAGTTTGCCTGTATCCAGTCCGCTGTATCTTATTCTAAAAAATCTTGAGGCAGATCAGCCGTTAAGTCAGCCACAAATAGACTGGCTGGAGGCTCATGAACCGACTAAAACCCTTAATATTGTTCGGGAGTTGGAACAGAAGCCGCACTTTGTTAAACTGAAGGCAAAGTATAAAGCTAGCCAATACGAAGATTCATCACTATCGATTCACCTGTACAAAGTCCTCAAAAAAATTGAATCAGAACATCCGCTAGATGAACAGGATATTAATTTCCTGAAAAAGCGTAACTTAACGGATACAATTACTATTGCTCAAAACCAATACGCAGCACTCTTGAAATCTAAGATTGAATTAGGAGATAAACTCAAGGAGTCAGAGTTAGACTGGCTAAAAGATAATGGATGGGAGACGATAATTGCGCTCGCGCAAGCTAAACACTTTGCCACTCTCAAGTCTAAGTATAATGTATCGGACTATCAAAATACATCTCCCTCTAGCCCTTTATACGCGATTCTGCAAAAACTTGAAAAAGCCGAACGTCTGGAACCAACGAATGTAGTTTGGCTTCAGGAAAATAAAATTTATGAATGGCTTCCACTGTTATCTGGTAAAATTGCGATCGCCTACCACAAAATCGAAGCAACCTTCTATGAACAAGAGTACCAGCGCACTGGCAACAAATGGAACTTGCCCAATGCTAGCAGTCATTGGCGTAAGGC
>CAZNNK010000233.1:4864-8591 GCA_964574085.1 uncultured Coleofasciculus sp. | reverse complement strand
CTTGTCCTCCTTGTCTTGTCTCCACCCTAAAATAAAAAACCTACACCTGTTAGCTTCCGTCCCCCTACCCCCTCTTCCCTTCAAAAGGGGGAAGCCTTATGATGCTTCGCTTTTTGTTATGCGGGAATGACAGAGGATGCTTCGCTTCTGTTGCACGGGGAGCAAGAAGGAAGCGAGAAGGATTAAAATTCTATAATAATTATTGATTTTAATAACAATTACTTGAAAAAAGCAGCAATTCGATTAAACTAAAGCTCTTAAACATCATTTGTCTGTAAAATTGGTAACCGATGACATCAATTCCGTCGAAGATTTCAGAATTTGAAATTGTCCCCATCGAAGAATTTAGCCAAGAGAAAGCCGTTTGGGGGTACTACGTCAATAGTACGGCACCGATTAATGCTGAAGATCTGGTTGAAAAAGTTAATCAGCAGGAAAACCCTTTCACCCAAGAGCGACTCCGAGAAATTGCTGACTATCTCGTCAACAGTGAAAATCCGCAAATCGTGATCTCGGTTCATGGCTATGGAACACGACGCTCTGAGGCGCAAAGACGATACCGAAAAATTTATAAGTATGTTACAGAGAATTGCGAACCGGAAAAACCGAACGAGACTGTTTTTATTGGATACCGTTGGCCCGCCGAGAACCCAACGAAAGATGATCCCCAACCCCCTAGTAATAAACCGACGACTATTGGTGACAAGTTAAACTATGCCTTCCAATCACTGCCAACACTGCTAACTATTGTTTTAAGCTTTGGGCTGATTCTGGGAGTTATTACAGCTTTTTTAAGCATTACCAGACCTTTTTTATTGGGTCACACAACGGCTCAATTCATTACGTTGACGTTAGTTGCCATCGTTTCCTTCTTTGGCACTAAAGCTATTTTGAAGAAAACCGATTTACAGGATTTACTGCCTCGGTTACCGATTTACATCCTCTTAGGTGGGTTACTCATCGGTGGGCTGGGAATTTTCCTACCTTTACCACTCAATGGGGTAGTTAATGGGTTATTCGTCATTCTGTTAATCTTATTTATCCTGTCAGTGGGAATAATCCTGGCATTACTGGCACTCAGGCTATCGACGTATTTGCGCGATCGCAATCGGGCGATGAACTATGGGGTTGTGGATTTAGTGGAATTAATCCGGCAAATTGACCAAGCTGTGATCGAACGCCGACAAAGCGAAGATATCCGAATTAAGTTAAATTTTTTGGGTCACAGTATGGGCTGTTTTGTGGTTACCAATGTTGTCCGCATTCTGTCCGATGTATTCGATACAGAATCTATTAACAAACAACCCTCTAACTATATTGGTCGCGTTTTTAGTTTGGGTCGATTAATTCTGGTAGCTCCCGATATTTCCATTGATTCAATCATGCCTGTTCGTTCAAACTTCTTGCGATCGGCGTTACGTCGTTGCGAAGAGGCATATTTGTTTAGTAATGAAGGCGATTTAGCCCTGCGACTGGCATCAACGGCGGTAAATTACATCAGTTTTCCCGCCAAAACTCGTTTTCGCGGTTACCGACTGGGGAATTTAACAGTACAACGGTTTGCTGATCAATATGACTATCGCAATCAACGTCTGACTGAGAAGGATTACGGAATTGTGAACAATAAAAATGGTCAAATTGAATCGCCGTATTGTTGTCTAGAAATTCGGGCGTCTAATCGGGAACATCAACAACTCGATGAACTGGTTCCCGTCGGTCAGGTTGAGAAGGAGATTGTGAAAGGTTCTGATGTCTCCACTATCGATTTACAGGACGTGCGAGTTGCGGATCGGTTTACCTATTTTGATTGCACGGATTATTGTGATTTTACTGACTCAGAACCTAATAAACCAACAGGTGTGGTTAGCCAGTCTTTGAAAAAATCTGCGTTAGTGGTGTTTGATTACTTGCGGTTGAGTATTGCTTATTTTGTTAAAGGGGAAATCAATACCCATGGTGGTTTCTTTTATGGCAAGTTGAGTCAGCAACTTATGTATGAGCTGGCTTTTCTCGGCTTTCAAGGCTTGTTGGATAACTTAAAACCGGGGAAGAACCCAGATGAGCAAATCCAGGAGTTATCTCAACAGTGTTGTGAGAAGTATATTCAGGTGGTTATTGCTCCCGAACGGGTTTAAGACTCGCATTTCTGGTTCCCTGGCTCTGTCAGGGGACTGAAACGAGGGCGGCTGGAGCCGCGATTACGGGAGGCGGAGCCTCCCTAGGAGCATTCCCTTCTCAGACCTGGAAGGGCGACGAGGGCGGACGAAGAGGCGAGGGATGAGGCACAATGAGGAAATGAGAGAAATTCTTCCATCCAAAACCATCCAACATCGAACTATGTGGAAAGACGAATCAACTTTATCAAAATTGCGCCCAATACAACTAACTGCATTAATATCCCAAGTGTTAAATTTGAGTGTTTCAGAGTATGAAGTTACCCAATGGAGACAGAGCAAAACTGGGAGATAAACTTGAGCGGTATTCATTGAATATTCAGCATCCGAAGGGTAAAAACAAAGCCATCATGTTTAGAAACAGGTTGGGGATTACGCTAGAAAACAAAGAATTGCTAGAAACTGCTCTATTAGAATCTGCTGTCAATAATGAGGCAATCATTCACAAAATGGATGAGTATGGAACCCAGTATGATATAAAGTTTTTGATGACGACGGACGTGGGAAGCTCTTTGGTACTTGGATGTTGGATCATTCGCACAGGTGAAGAGTTTCCGAGACTAACAAATACCTATCCTGTAGATCAGTGAGGATAAAATAATGAATTTTAAGGAATATGATGTTGTGGCATTGACCGAAGAAATTCAGGCGATCCATAAAGAAACTCAACAGCCAATCCGACTAATACCTGGGCAAGTCGGCACTATATTGATGGATTTTGAGAGTCGAGCCTATCTTGTTGATTTTGCTGATGCTCACGGCAAAACTTATGCTATGGAAACTATCCCTGGCGAAAGGTTGATGCTGCTTGTCTATGAACCGCTTCTAGCTGTTGCCTAACATTAAAATGAACCTACAGCTCAATGTCAGTGTAAAATGCTATATGGGAACTGATCGCGAATGGTATTAGTAGGTTAGGTTGACGTGCCGAAACCCAACTTATTAGCAACGGATGAGTTTATGTAGTGGCGTGGCACACCTGAATTGATGGTTTACCATTACATCCAGAAAATGTAGGGGCGCTTTCGCTTTGCGCCCGATTCAATGGTGAAATCTATTCCACAATTTTAGCTGTGTAAAGCCGCCATCGTGTGTTAGCCAAGCGTAACGCACCAATGGCATAATATAAGCTTGATTTGTGTAACTTATTAACCACATCCATTAGCAAAATAGTTATCCGTTGATATCTACTCAAGCTTTGTGATTGGTGGGTTACGGCGGATATCAAATTAAAGGGTTGCTTTTGAGATGGTATGACCGCCTAACCCACCCTACTGAGACTTATTTTTTTAGGTTTTGGAAACGGATGAGGCAGAATAAAGAAATAAGGGCAATTATCCTTAATTAACACGATTCATTAGCAATTTGATACATAATACGTATACCATCGAACGCCGTGAATGGTCAATTATAAGGGCGGGTTTAGGAACAATTGTAGGGGCGGATTTAGGAACAATTGTAGGGGCGGATTTAGGAACAATTGTAGGGGCGGGTTTAGGAAATAAAATCAGCCATTTAGAAATAACTGAGCAACAAAACCCGCCCTATCTCAC